>SCSX01000068.1 GCA_004297825.1 Spirochaetota bacterium | reverse complement strand
TCTTCCGGGGTGAAACGCCGTCTCTTACTCTTGGTCATGTGATCCTCCTATAAATATCTCGGAGGATTTACTAGCTTATTTTTACCCTATTTTTTTCCCGTTTTCAATGAAGCGCGACAAATCCAACTTGGTGGTTCATTAGCCTTATCCTTATGCTTTATATTCTTTTTCCTCTCATGCATTATTTGGTCAGAAAATTCGGGTTATGGTTTCTATGTGCCTGCTTCCTCCTGAACTTTCCCCCTCAAGAAGTAACGAAATGGTTTCTGGTTTTAAATGTATGGTTATTTGCCTTTTCCCTGGGAATCTACCTGGCGCGTTCAAACGGGCTGGTGAAAATCAGCTTGATGCTGAAGCGCATCGGTTATTTTCGCTTTTTGGTTTTAGGAGGGGGAGTCCTGTTGTCAATCTTTATCAGACAATATGTTGCCATAGAATATCAGATCGATTTTCTCTGGAGACAGGGATTTGACTGGATATATGGAAGCATCATTATTTTGCTTGTATTTGAAATCACGCAATCATGGCAATATGGGCAGCGTGTCCTGGCCTTCCTTGGAAGACACCTGTTTAATGTTTTTCTATTCCATACTTTCATATTTTACTATTATTGGCCTGATTTTATTTACAGTTTTTCAAATCCCGGGTTAATTTTTCTGGTCCTGCTGGCTATTTGTATACTCGTTTCGATATCAATCGAATACGCTAAGAAGTTCCTCAAATTCGAACCTATCCTGCAAAAAATAGATGGAATTCAAATGAAGGATCGTTTCTTTATCGGACTAAATGGGCAAAATGATTCGATTGGAAATATTCTAAAAATGAGAAATAGGAACAGAGCCAGTAAAAATAAACGGAAGCATAAAAAGACACGGTAAGATGATTATTGACCCCAGTTGACGGAAAAATAGCACATGGTCTATTTCTTGCACTTGATGATGGAATTTAGAGATCGAACGGCAATTATTGGGTTCCAGGTACGAAGGCGTGCAAACGCTAACGCGCCCTCGCACCACAGGGACTGTTGAGTATTATGCCGAAGCTGGGCATATAACGCTTACTTTGACAGAACCATGAGAGGGAAGCTATGAAGCTCAAAATCGATGAAAAAGCGGACGCATTATATCTTAGATTGGATGATGATGCGATTTTCGAGTCTCAGGAAGTCGCGCCCGGGGTAATTGTTGATTTGAACGGTAACAATCAGGTGGTAGGTATTGAAATATTGAACCTGTCGAAAAGGGCTTCCCCGGTGAATTATCATTCACTGCAATATGAAGTGGTATGAAACGAGATTATGGGGCGTCCAGATGGGATGATGGGGGGCCCGCCTCTTGAAGGCGCGCAAACGTTTGCGCGCCTTCAAGAGGCGGGGCATGGATTTATATTTCACTATCGACTGCAATCCTTAGTGCCGAATTCAATTCCTGAACCTTCCCCCATGAAAGGGAGCCGATATAGTCGGTGAGGTTGTTTTTAGGAATGCTGATAAGCTCGTCGCAGAATATGCAGCTTTCATGCTTTAAGCCCTCATCCGGCCCCACCGGCACCTGGGTGGATATGCCCGAGTAATTACTATAAATGGGGGCGCAAATGACCGTGGAAAATTTTGAATCGACAAGCGCCTGACGGCTTACCACGACGAATACGCGATAATTTTTTTGATCATGCCGCATCCCCTTGTATACCCGGAACAAGTCACCGCGATTCAAGATTTTACCTGGTAATCCAGAACATCAAGAGCTTCTTTGTTCAATTCCTCAAGTGAGCTGTTAATAAGCTCGATATCCGTCTTGTTCCGGCCTGTTCGCTTGATTCGATCGATATACTCCTTCACAGCCTTCTCGATTAAGCCGGATCTGTTCCCCTTTCCTTGTAGGAGGGTATCGATTTCCTGTAAAAGCTCGTTTGCGATGGTTATCGAGGTTTTCATTTTCATACCACGAATATACCACCAAGGTGGTATTGTGTCAATATATAAAGGATGAAGGCGCGCAAACGTTTGCGCGCCTTCATCCTTTATATTACACAAGCTGCGTAAGGAACGTACGCGCAGGAACAATCACGGGATCAATTTTCGAAAAACAATCCTTCATAATGGGACCCATATCATAGGCGACCTGAAACGCGTGTTTTGCGCCCGTGGAATTTTGAAAATACCCCAGGCTGTTGCCGATAGGCTTATTGGCGGACAGTTTTGCCTCGACCAGGAACCAGGGCTTGTCGTCTTTCGTTACCAGGAAATCCACTTCCCGTCCTGATTTATCCCGGAGGAAAAATAGCTCATATATGCCCATACCCCTGTCGGTCCAGAAATGAACCGCTTTCAATAAATGGCCGGCGATCAGGTTTTCAAACCGGGCCCCATCGTCATCGATGAGTGTCCAGTCCCAGAGGAATACCTTGGGCTCTTTCAGAAGCGAACGGGTCACGTTTTTTGTCCAGGGGCGGATAAGATAACAATAATGGACTGCTGAGAGGAGCCGGAGCCAGCGCTTAACGGTATCGACGGAAATATTCACTTTTCGTGCCAGACTCGAATAGCTTGTAAGCTGGCCCGTCTGGCTTTTCAGCAGTTCCGCCAGGAGCTCGATCTGGCCAAGTTCGTGAACCCGGCTGGTATCGCGCAGGTCTTCCCGGAAGAGCTGCTGCCCCCTGAGGGAGTTCCACCGCGTGGAAAACCTAGAGGATGCTTTCAGGTACGGTTCGGGGAATCCTCCGAATTTGAAGAGACGCGCAAGCGTATCGTCCCCGGAATGTTCAATGGGAGAACGGGTTTCGGCGGCTGATGGGTATGGGTTCAGCAGCTCAGCCAGGGAGAGCGGATGCATGCGATACCTGAAGTATCGGCCCATGAGGCTGTCCCCTCCTTTTTTAAACACGTCGAGTCTTGAGCTTCCTGTCACGACGATATTCAGGTCCTCTTTGTGTTTGTCAAACAGGCCTTTCACAAAGGTCTTCCACTTTCCGTATTTGTGGAGCTCGTCAAATACGATGAAGCGCGGCGATGCGCCTAATATATCCAGCCGAACATCCCGGAGCGTTTTATCCGGGCCGCCCGCGATAAGCGCTCGGTCTTTCATGTCATCCCAGTTGAAATAGTGGATTTCCGGCTCGAAAGTACGGCACGTGGTGGTTTTGCCAACCTGGCGGGGACCAGACACGAATGCCATCTGGCGGTCATTGCGGAAATGTTCTTTCAGAATCTCTTCATACACTCTTTTCATTGTCGACTATTATCGCATACATCGTAAATCAGTCAAGTCCATTTTACGATGCATGCGATAATGGTCGGGGCGGAGGATGTATCAATAAATCAACAATTTCAGATTATCGGATAGTTCCTTCAGGATGTCTTCCGGAAGTCGCATGACAAATTCCGCATTTCGGGTTCTCCAGTCCAGGCTTTTCACCTGGTCCGAGAGTATCACCCCCGAAATTATGCCCGTCACACCGACTTCGAATGGATAGCCCTTCTTCTTGCTGGTTATGGGGCAAAAGATCGCCAGCCCGGTCTTTTTGTTATATTCTCCGGGAGACAGCACAACCGCGGGCCTTCTGCCGCTGTGCTCATGGCCTGTTTGCGGTGAGAAATCCAGCCATACCACGTCGCTCCTTTCGGGAAAATACTTTTTGTCTTTTACCATGCTTCGTTCCCGGACCGATCGCCTGTCGCGATTTCTTCATGAAGGTTTGAGCTTCGGATTTTACGCAGCTTGTTACTGAGCTTCCCGTTATCGTGCCTCTGTGTGATGACGATTGTGTCGCCATTCTGAATGATTTCAATAGATACGCCGTCGCTTAAATTCAGCTCGCGCGCCATCACGCCGGGAATCCGAATACCCAGGCTGTTTCCCCATTTATGGATTTTGGTGACCATGGCTCCCCCTTGCATGTTTATACAATGTATATACATTAGTACCTTGATGTCAAGAGTAATTGAAATATGGTTCCCCATACATTCACATGAATAAATCGCTTGATTTATCGTATTGACTATCGTATATTGCATCATATGAAAGTAACGGCAATCTTACCCGATGAAATCGTGAGCGATGTAAAGAAGCTCGCTCACGGTAAGAATATTACCGATAGCCTTCTGATCGCCCTGGAAGAATGGATCGCCATCAAGAGAATTATCGCGCTCAATAACGAAATATCCGAATCCCCCCTGCGTTTCCGGGACGGTTTTTCCGCCCGTGACGTCCGAACCGCCAATCGAAGCCGATGATCGTCATCGATACCTCGGTCTGGATCGAGTTTCTGCGGAACAATCCCCTCTTCTTTCCGGAAGTTAGGCTCCTTCTGGAAAACCGTCAAGTTATCGGGCTTGAGTGGATTTTTGGTGAATTGATGCAGGGGGCGAGGAATACCAGGGAGGGGGACGTTATCAATTCATATTGGACCAACCTTCCCAAAGTCGATACGGCCGGTGTTTGGATCGAGGCCGGAAGGCTGTTTTCGGAGGGCAATTTATTCTCGAAAGGGATAGGCTTGATCAATTGCGCGATCGTCATCGCGGCCCGACGCGCGGGGGCGAAAGTCTGGACTCTTGATAAAAAACTGAACACGTTTTTGGGGAAAAAGGAGCGTTACGGGTTGGATTGACGCGCGAATGTTAATGTGCGCCCGACCCGGACATATTATCCTTGACTAAAAGGCATTATCGCCGTTTCTGGTCAGATTCACTGATTTATGGAGGTTTATCGTGCCCACCTATGATTACGAGTGCGTGAAATGCGCGCATAAATTCGAAGTTTTCCAGTCCATCAAGGACGAGCCCATAGCCAATTGCGAGAAATGCGGGGAGAAGGCCAGGAGGCTCATCAGCTCCGGGATTGGGATCATCTTCAAGGGTTCGGGGTTTTACGTGAACGATTACAAGGGGAAGGGCAAGGGCAAGGAATGCCCGGCAGCCGCGTCCACCGATTCAAAGTCAGAGCCGGCGGCTTCACCGGCGTGCGCGTCGTGTTCAGGGGAGCCCTGCGGGGCCTGACGTGCGGGAAAAGCGAGCGCGGATATATTTCCGCGCTTTCATATGGGGCCCGGGTTTAAATCCGGGCCCTTGGTTTATTCAGGGGACGAGGAAATATCTGCGGCTTGCCGCGAATGCCGTCGGGTATTTTCGATCGCGTGCGCTGATTCGCTGGATCCTGCCCGGAATGCGGAATAATCGGGGCGTTGAGGCGAAAAGAATTTGGCCGCGGATTTTCGCGGATTTACACGGATCTGGCCGATACAACAGGAAAAACTCATAGTATTGAATAGCTCCGGGACGTCCGGTCTGGCTACTGATTCCCCGAATTCCATTTCAATCGATATAATTTAAGGCCATTACGCACGTTTGGATAACGGCATCATCCGTGAAAATCCGTGTAAATCCGTGGCTAAAATAAGAAAGCATCAGATGAAATTAAGATACGGCGGCTGGAGTCAAGCTTGATTTGAGATGCGTATTTCCTCGCCAACCGTGGATTACGGGCTTACATCTCCCGGCGTATCAGCTGCGAGCGGCGCTGGCGGTAGTGCTTGAGGAGATATTTCTCTATGGCGATGATCGCCCTGGTGGAGATGACCTCGTCTTTCACCTTGGTCCCCTCGACGGATTGCGTGAAGGCGATTACCGTTTCCGGCGAGCGCGCGGCGTCCACGGGTACCAGGAGATACTCGATGTCGGGTATGAGGAGCTTCTGGCTGCGCTTGGGGTAGAGCACGTCCCGCGCGCCGTACACGGGAACCACGATACGCACGTTTTTCTCGCGGATTTCCTCGATGAGCTGGCTCACGGTCTCGTCGTTTTCCGGTATGAGCTCGATCATGTCCGAGAGGGGGATGAGCGGCGCCTGGGACTCGGCGGTGCGCCGTATGTAGGGCTTGATGTGCGGCGCGACCGGCCTTTCCGCAACGGTGCTGATTTCCCGGGCGCGCGGGACGGGGCTCTCCTTGCCGCCGAACAGCGACCGGAAGAAATCGAGTATCGCCCCGATGAACGACTTTGATGTGGGCCGGGCGCCGGCCGCGGGAACCCGCTGCGCTTCGTGCTGCCGCTTCTCTTTTTCCTGCTTCTGCTTCTGCCACGCGTCGAAGGCTTCCGCCAGGCCCTTCAGCTTCGCCGCGTCTTCATCCGTGTATTGCAGCTCGCGGCGGCGCTCGGTGGAGCTCAGAATCCCGCGCGATACGCGGCAGAGGATGTCCAGGGAATTCAGGATCTTCGTTTTTTCCGCGTGCTGCATGGAGTCGAGCTTTTCGGGATTGGCGATCGAGCGATTCACCAGGTCCTCGAAGTGCGCGACGAGCCGGGCCCCGTCGATGAAGTGAATCACCCCGCCGTCGCCCACGTGCGATACGATGCGATAGGCGCGCAGGTTTTCGGGCGTCATCCATTGTCTCAGGACGTCGTCGGTGAGCTCGGGGATCACGCCGGTCAGGTCCCCGGAGGGGCACAGGACGCACTCGTTCACGTGGCGGGCGATATCCTTGCCGATCGTCTGCACTGGATCGAGCATCTCCTCGCTCTTGATGACCCCGGCGCGCAGGCTGAAGGCGTTTTTGGTGTCGATGCGGTCCCTTTCCGAGAGCACGGTGGGGATGTCGTTCAACAGGATATTGAAGACGTAGTCCAGCTTGTGGTCTCGGTAATCGCTCACGGCGGGGGTCAGGATGCCGAAATTTTTGAGGCGGCGCATGACGGGCTCGTTGTACGCCGCGATGATCTCGTTCAGCCGCGCGATGTTGATGGAATCGCGGACCGCGCCGTAGTTCACCGCGTGGAAACAGTAGTCCTCCTGGACCTCCACCTTGTTCTTGTCCATCGAGAAGTTCTTGAAGATGAAAAAGGTCTTCCCCTCGTCCCTCCCGATTATCCTGAGCATCTCGTCCTTGTTCCTGGCCGAGCGGATGAGCTTGCTCAGGTTGAAGAAGCGGAACTTCTTTAAAAGGTCCTGGAGGCTTTCGCGCGAGCGCTCCAGGCGCTGCGCGGCGATGTGTTCCAGGTCCTTGGGCCCCATGGCCACGGTATATTCCCTGGTTTCATTGATGGCGAGGCGCTTGCTCTCCTCGTCCACACGGAAGTCGAACGAGGTGATCACGCGGACGTGCTCGCGAAAGCGCGTCGCAAGAAGGTCCAGCAGGTAGTCGATGGTCTTTTCGCGCGACTGGTTGAAGGGGATCTTGACCGCGGGGGTCTTCTTCAAATGCTCGGGCGTGGCAAGCGGCGTGGACCCCTCGGGGAGGGAACGATTCTGCGCGGAGAGGATTTCCCCAAGCACGTCCATGATGAAAGGCTCGCGCGCGCTCGCTTCGTCAAGAAACCTGAATATATCTATTTTCGTCATCGCCTGTTTGACGGGAACTGCCGTCCGCATTCGCCGTGTTCCGGTCCCGCGTTCGGGGCGGGAAGCCGGTGGGAAATGAGCGCGGAATGACAGGAGCGAGCGCTCACCCTGTTAAAGGTGCAGCGCTTTCCGTAAAAATTCAACACATTTTTCAAGCGGAACAGGTTCCTGGGCGCCCGTATCCATGCGCTTCGCCATGCAGGTGCCGGATGCCGCTTCCTCGTCGCCTATGATGAGCGCGAACGCCGCACGTTCCCTGTCTGCCTTCTTGAACTGCGCCTTGAAGCCCTTCTGGCCCGGTTCCAGGTCGCACGATATGCCCGCGGCGCGCAGGAGCGACGCCAGGTTTACCGCGCGAACGAGAGAAGCGCCGCCACCGTGCACGATATACGCGTCCAGGCGCGATGCCGGGACCTCACGGTCTTCGATTATAAGCAGGATTCGCTCGATCCCGGCCGCGAATCCCACCGCCGGGGTGGGCTTGCCGCCGAACTGCTCCACGAGGTTGTCGTAGCGCCCGCCGGCAGCGAAGGCGTTCTGTCCGCCCAGGCGCGTGGTCGTGAACTCGAACGTGGTGCGGGTGTAGTAGTCCAGGCCCCGCACCAGCAGGGGGTCTTCCTTAAATGCGATGGAGTTTTGGGTCAGATACTCTTTCACCGCGGCGTGGTGCGTCCTGCATCCCTCGTCCAGGAATTCCGTGATACGGGGCGTATCGGCCTTCAGGGCGACGCATCCCTCTTGTTTGCAGTCCAGGAGACGGAGCGGGTTCGTCTGGAGGCGGCGCACGCAATCCTCGCAGAGCTTATCGGAAAGCCCCTGGTAGTAGGACTTCAGTTCCTTTATGTAGCCGGCGCGGCAGTCGGGGCAGCCGATCGAGTTGACCAGGAGGGTATAATCGGCGATCCCCACGCCTTTCGTGATCGCGTCCATCATCGCGATCGATTCGAAATCATAGTAGGGGTCGGAACTGCCGAAGAACTCGGCGCCGAACTGGTTGAACTGGCGCAGCCTGCCCTTCTGGGGGCGCTCCGCGCGGAACATGGGGCCGCAGTAGAAGAATTTCGCGCTCGAAAGGCGGTTGTACTCGCCGTTGGAGACATAGGCGCGCACCACCGAGGCGGTGCCCTCGGGGCGCAGGGTGAGGCTGCGGCCGCCGCGGTCCTCGAAGGTGAACATTTCCTTCGAGACGATGTCGGTGTCGGTGCCAAGGCCGCGGGCGAAGACGTCGGTGTATTCGAGCACGGGTATGACGATTTCCCGGAAGTTGTGCGCGGCGAAGGCGGCCCGCGCGGTTCCGGTCACGAAGTTCCATTTGTCGATGCGGTCGGGAAAGATGTCCTCTATCCCGGGAGGGTTAACGAGCATGTGAGTCCCCCTGGTATGCGGCCGCGCGCTTCCTGAGAATGCATCCCTCGCGCACGGGCCCGTTGAATGAAAACCGATATACCCCCGCCGGTTCGGCCATGGCAACACTTTTTTCGCCGTCATGGATTTCGGTTACGACGAGGGGCCCGTCATGGACGCGGTCGTCCTGGACGGGATAGATGGCGTCGAGTACGTCGCCGGCGTAGACCGGGTTGAAGGCTTTCATTCGCGCCGTGTGCGTATCGGCCCCCGCCCCCTCCCATGCCGCCATGAAGACGGCATTGTTCACGTAGGGTACCCCGTCGAAGCCCCCTTTCCCGAACTCGTTAAAGAGGTCGGCGGTGTAGGGGCGGTGGCTCACGAGGTCGAGCTCCCGGCGCCAGAAGGGGAGGCGGGCTGCGTAGTCGCCCCCGGCGGCGATGGTGTCGAGCGCGTGGCGGTAGACGCGCGTCACGTTCGCCGCATAATAGAGCGATTTCATGCGTCCCTCGATCTTGAAGGCGCTCACGCCGGCGCGCACGTAGTCGGGAAGGGTTTCGATGAGGCAGAGGTCCTTCGAGGAGAGGATCTCGGTGCCGCGTTCGTGCTCGACGATCTCGAATTCCTCGCCGGGGCGCGATTCCTCGGTGAGGGTGTAGCGCCAGCGGCAGGGGTGCGCGCAGCTTCCGCGGTTGGCGTCGCGTCCCGTCATGTAGCGGCTCAGGAGGCAGCGCCCCGAGTAGGAGACGCAGAGCGCCCCGTGCACGAACATTTCGAGCTCCGCGTCCGTGTGTTCGCGGATGCGCTTCACCTCCTCGAGCGTGACCTCCCGCGCGAGCACGATGCGCGTGACGCCGAGCCCGGTCCAGAATTTGATTGCGAGGTGGTTCAGTGTGGACATCTGCGTCGAAAGATGGATGGGGGCTGATACGCCTTCGTCGCGCACGAGCATGAGCATCCCCGGGTCCGATACCATGAGCGCGTCGAAGGGAAATGCCGCGACCGCGCGCAGGTACTCCCTGGCCGCGGGGATGTCGGATTCATGCAGGAAGGAGTTCAGGAGGAACACGGTCCTCGCGCCGTGCGCGTGCGCGAAGGAGCACGCCTCCTCCATTTCGGCCTGACCGATATTCCCGGCCTGGCTTCGCAGGTTGAAGCCCTCTCCCCCGAAGTACACCTCGTGCGCGCCGTAGCGCACGGCCGCTTTCAATTTTTCCAGGTTTCCGGCCGGGGAGACGAGAAGGGGAAAATTATGCATTCTTTTTTTTCAGGGATATGGGTTTTATCTTTTTCAACACCGACGCCATTTCCCGGCGCTTTTCTTCCAGGTCGAAATGATTCTGGATATTTATCCAGAATTCCGGAGAATTTCCAAAAAATTTCGACAGCCTGAGGGCCGTATCCGCGGTGATGCTCCTTCTTCCGTTAATAATTTCACTGATTCTCGTCTGGTCGATGTGAGTGCCCTTGGCTAGTTTATATGCGGTCAGTCCCATGGGAGTAAGAAAATCCTCCTGCAGAATTTCACCCGGATGAATATTCGGAATCCTTTTCATTATGGTCCCCTTCAGTCAAGCCGCTGCCTGTCGGTGAAACCGTTCTTTATCCCCTTCTGGTAGAAATCCACAGCGCGGTTATGCTCGTCGAGCGTCTTCGAGAAATAGTGCGAGCCGTCGTTGCGCGCCACGAAGAAGAGGAAGTCGTTGTCGGCCGGGTGGAGTGCGGCGAGTATGGATTCACGCCCGGGCGAACATATGGGCGTGGGAGGAAGGCCCTGCACCGTGTAGGTATTGTAGGGCGAGTTCACGGCCAGGTCCGCGAACGTGATGCGCTCGCTCCCGAACTTTTTCACCGCGTAGCGCACGGTGGGGTCGCAGTCGAGCTTCATACCCTTGCGCAGCCTGTTGTGGAACACCGCCGCGACGTGCGCGCGCTCGCGCGGCACCCGCGCCTCCTTCTCCACCAGGGAGGCAAGCACGATGAGCTCGTGAAGTGAGAGCTTGAGTTTTTTCAAGGGCGCGAGCTCGATCCCGTCCATGACCGAGACGAACCGCGCGCTCATCGCGCGGATCACATCCTTGACGTCCGACTCTTCGGCGAAGATGTAGGTGTCGGGGAAGAGGTAGCCCTCGGCTATGGGGGCGCCTATCCGCAGTGAGTCCAGGAACGCGCGGTCCGCGGCATAATGGAGGAATTCCGCCGCGGGGACGACCTCGTATTTCGAGAGCCTTTCGGCGATCATGTACATATTGAAGCCCTCGGGGAAGGTGACCTTGTGTTTTACTACATCGCCGCGCACGAACCTGGAAAGGATCTCGATCGCGGAGGAACCCGCCTGGATGCGGTACTTGCCCTTGCGTATCCCGTCCCGGGCGCCGATCCACGCGAGCAGGGAAAAGAACCGTTCGCTTGTGACGAGGTTGAGCTTGAAAAGCCTTTCCGCGACGTGCGACACGGGCTCCCCGTCCTTGACGTAGAAGGTCTCTTCCTGCATGAGCGCGGGCGGGGAGTTGAAATAGAGAAATATCCCCGCCAGGAGGAACAGGATGCCCGCGATCGCGGCGTATGATGTGCGAAGTCTCATGATGTAAATATCGTTTCCAGGATGCAGGTTACCTGAAACGGTTTCCGGGTCAATTAGAAATAGGGGTGGGGGCGAGAAATTAGAGATTGAAACATGTTAGATTAAAATACTGTAAAGGATTGCTTATAAAAACTCCTCCCCCATGAGGGGGGAGGTCGGGTGGGTGTGGGGCGAAAGTGCAAATCCGTTCTACCTAAATCTGGCACTATAGTCGGCGGTATTTTTCAGGGCCATATATTATCGTTATTAAAAGTAATGCTAATCGATTGCCCCCCGCTCGTCATATCAATGGCGTTAGCGTTTCCGGGGATAGAATCTCCATCATAAATTCCATAAGAATCTCCAGTAGACAGATTAAAGGAATCGTCCAGATCATAGTAGGCGACAATATAATAGTTACCTGGTGCAATAAAATCCGTCATTGTTCCCCCGGTTGTTGTATCCCACCAGGAACCACCAATACATGCGTCGCCTTCATTCGCAGTGAAATCGGTAGTATTCGTGAAAATATCAAAGCTAACATCACCATGGGTGGTTCCAACAGGTGAACCTCCGGTATAGTTAATCGTAACTGTTAATTTATATCCTACTTCATCATCCTTTTTACTTTCCTCCGAAAAACAACCCGCTGCAAAAAACATAGTGCTGATAAGCAATGCCACAATAGTCCTATTCATTTTCCCTCCATATGTAAATTAAATTCAAACCAGCGCTTCGCATGATAAAATGTAATTTTTATAGGTCAATAATGTTTTTATAGTCAGGAAAAATTTCTTACAAAACACGTTGAAATATCAGTATCGATTAAAACGACATACCCAAACATATGAACATGGTTCATTTTGATTGTCCGCCGGATTAACAATCACCTCGCAGCGGGGTTTGCCCATCCGCTCGGCGGCAGTGTTCAGGGCGAGAAGAATATCGGGCCCCATATTTACGCTCGTTCGCAGTATACCCTATCCTCCTGGGGCAAAAGGGTAATGAATCTAAAATAGATACGGTCGAGAAGTGGAAATTAGAAAATTTTTTGGGGAAATTCGCCCCGTGAAGGCGCGAAAACGTTTTCGCGCCTTCACGGGGCTTCAATGTCTTCCATGATTATGCGGTGAATAGTAGTTGACATGTGACATAACCCAAAGTATACTCCAGTACAGGGTGAAAGCATTTTCAGTACCATGATCGGATACCGCATATGAACGTATATCGGACCCAACGCCGTCTCCTGACAGGCTTGCTCGCCTTCGCGCTCGTCCTCGGCATGGGCGCGCAATTCCAGGCCGCCGAGAAAAACGCCATCTACTACAACAAGGTCGCGAAGGAATTCCTGGACAAGGGGGACACCTACCGCGCGATCATTAACTACAAGAACGCGCTAAGGCAGAACGCGCGCTTCAAGGAGGCGCTCCTGGGGCTGGGGCAGGCCTACCTGCTCACGGAGGGCTATGAGGAGGCTCAAAAGCTCTTCACCGAGGTGCTGGCCCTGGACCGGGAAAACCAGGACGCGATGACGGGCATGGGGTTCTCCATGGTGCGCACGGGCAACTATACCGAAGCGCTCAAGTTTTTCGAAAAGGCCGTGGCGCTTGCCGAGGACAACCTGGAGGCCCAGTACGGCATTGCCTTCGTGTATTACCGCATGGACCGCCGCATCTGGGCGAAGCGCAAGCTCGAGGGAATACTCCGCGTGAATCCCTATCACATCCGCTCGCTTCTCCTTACGGCCGAAATCAAGACCGAGGACGGTCGCCTTTCCGAGGCCAAGAAACTGATCGACAAGGCCATCGACGCCGACAGGGACTCGCCTGAGGGGTATGCCGGAGCGGGGAGGATATACTTCAAATTTTATGCGAAGAACGGGGATGGTGATTACCTTGACGACGCTGTGGCCCAATTTGGCAAGGCGGTCGCGCGCGGTCCCGAACATCCGCAGGCGAACCGCTACCTGGGGCATATCTCGTACATGCGCGGCAAGTTCGACAAGGCGCAGCAGTATTACCAGAGGGTTCTCACGGCATGGCCCGAGAACGCGGCGATCCTGTATAACCTGGGTATTTCCTACGAAAAGGCGGGGGATAACGGAAACGCGCTTTCCTCATTTCTGAAGGCGCTGGAGCGCATGCCCTCCGACGACGCACTGCAGGCGAAGGTCGAGGATTTCCTGGTCATGGGCGCCTACAAGATCGGTAACCCGCAGCGGGTGGGCTTTTCGAACGAGCACGTGAAGCGCTCGCTGAAGAAGATGAGGGAAAACCTGAGCGAGGAGGCCATCATGCACCTCCGGCGCGCGCTCTACCTGAACCCCGTGAACCGCGAGGCGCGGGAGAAGCTGCGCGACTATTACGCGACCATGAATTACTACCAGTTTTTCCTGGACGAGATCAAAGAGCTGGCGCGGATATTCCCCGAGGGCGGATTTGAAGATCCCCTGCACATCGCCGTGATAAAGAAAAGGGAACGCCTTTATTTCAGGGAAGGCTACGCCGATGAGCCCGTGACGCGCGACGTGCCGGGGATACTGATCATGAACCTTTCGGCAAACGGGGAGCTTACGGCGCACCCCGACCTGGGCGAGGAGATCGCCAACTACGTCACGTTCGCGCTCGGGCAGTTGGGACGCCAGGACGCGGTGCGCATCAAGCGGCGGATCGAGATTTCGAAAGAGCTCAGGGACGGGGAGGGCTTTACCGGCGACAACCTCGACAAGCTCGCGAAGATGGCGAGGAAGGGCGACATCAAGGGGTTGCGCTACGTGGTGTTCGGCGGGTACCGGGAGGGCGACGGGTTCATCTCCGGGAATTTCCGCGTCATGGACTTCAAGACCGGCGTGATAATCGACGAGTTCGCGCTGCGCGAGAGCGGCAAGGACAACCTCTCCCGCCTGGCGATGCGCGCGGCGAACCGGATATACGCTGCCGTCCCCTACGAGGGGAGAATTCTCAAGCTTAACGAAGAGAGCGTGGTCGTCAACCTGGGGCTCTTCGACGGGCTCAAGGCGGGCGATTACCTTACGACATTTAGGTACGAGCCGTCGGCGAACTCGGACAAGATCAACATGAAGCGCAAGATCCTGTTCACGGTGGCGGAGGCCGATACGCTGGTCTCCTCCGCGAAGCCGCAGATGCTCGCCGACCTTGAGCGCGTGGACGTGAACGACACCATTTACCCGCTCAAGAAGCGCCGCGCGAAGATGATAAAATAGCGAATCAGCGTCCCGGGATCTCTTTTATGGGACCGGGACCGAAAAGGCTGTCCGCTTTTTCAAGAAGCTTCGCGGCCTTCACGTCGTCCCCCATGAAACGGTACACGTCCGCCAGCAGGAAATACATCTCCCTGTTGCCCGGGTTGAGCTCCAGCGCCGTCTCCGCGTTTATAATCGTCTGCTCGAGCATGTATTTCCTTCGCGGGGAGAACCGTTGTGCGAAATAGAGGTATCCCGAATGGACGTACGCCTTTTCAAGGTCCGGGCGTATCTCCTTCACGCGGTCCAGGGTCAGGATCGCGGCCTCCGGGTCCCCTGCGCGCCGGTAGAGCTCCACGATGTGGAAAAAGGCGTCCAGGTGCGCGGGGCTTTTTCCGACCGCCTGTGTGTACAGAGCGAGCGCTTCAATCGTGTTGCCCTTCTTCTCCTCAGCCGCCCCCATCGCGACGAGCCTGTCGCCCTCGGCCTTTCCCAGCCGCGCGCATACCTCGAAATGCTCGGACGCCTTCGCCGAATCATGGAGCGCCGCATAGTATCGCACGAGGTTGATGCGCGCGTGGAGATGTGAGGGGTCCGCGCCGATCGCCGCCATGTAGTGATGAAAGGCCGCGGGATAATCGGCGAAAAATTCCTTCAGCTCTCCCGCCGCGTTTTGGACGTCGGGCTGGCGGGGATCGGCGGCGATCGAGCGGGAAAGGTATTCGAGCGCCGTGCGCTTTTCGTTCCTTTTCAGGTAAATGGCGGCGACGCGGTTGAGCGCGGCGGTTTCATGGGGCCGACGGTCCAGCACGCGCGCGTAGTTTTCGAGCGCGAAACCGTACTGTTCCGCGGCGAATTGCTTCTCGGCCTTCTTCATGTAGTAGGACCAGCCCTCATCCGCGATGAGGCCCCCGGCCAGGTAAATAAAGAACAAGGCTCCGAAAAATATTATTGACTTTTGGGGCATGATTTTTTAAGAGTATGCATCCTCAGTGGTCAGGTAGCTCAGTCGGTAGAGCAGAGGACTGAAAATCCTCGTGTCGGCGGTTCGACTCCGTCCCTGACCACATTACTAAACTTCCCGTTCGTTCCGCAGCCCGCATCCCTGATGAGTCCCGCGTATCGGCGTCCTGCGACTCCTCTCCGTGGCAAATTCTTTTCCTTTTGGAATAGCACTAAAGCTATAATGAACCGCTATAAAGGACAACCCGGTGCACGGTAATATCAGTACCGCCGCGATCCTTTATTACTTTATGAGACAGCGGGTGATCTCCCCGATGTACATCCGGTGATAGTCTTTCTGAGGATAGTTATCCTCGATTTCCGGATTCAGGAAATTGCCCGGGTCTATGTCCTGGAAGTAGAGCTTCGTGCACTCGATCACGAGGCGCGCCTCCGCGAAATACAGGGGGCCCGCCGCGGGACCCTGCACCGTGAGCCCGGTTTCGGCGGCCTTGTTGACGTCGCGCCCCGAGCGCGAACCGCAGAAGTTGAGGGTGCTGCGGTACGATTCCTCGAAGAACGAAAGCGTGAAGGCAGTGCTGCGCTCCATAAATTCCCACGTGTAGCGCGACGGCCGGATGAAGCAGAAGCATACCGGCTTGTTCCACAATACGCCCAGCCCGCCCCACGAGGCGGTCATGGTATTCCAGGAGTCGGCCGTGCCCGCGGTGACCAGCATCCAGTCCGTGCCTATGAGGGTGAAGGGATTGTCGGTGATGGCGGAGGGTGGAATTTCCCTGAAGCTTTTAGTCATGACGTTCTCCGTTCCTGGTTGGTATCTATTGAAGAGCCCGTTCGGCTGATAACCGGGGCGTATTCGCTATTTTTTTCCGCCGTTGGCCCGGCGGATCATTTCCACCAGCCACCGGTGTATCGGCGCCATGTCGCGAAATCTTTCGAGGCAGAAATCGGTGAACCTGTCCGTGAAAAGTTCCGCCGGGATTTTGCCGTTGTAGCCGGCGTACATGCCGTTGTTTATGAGGAACTCGGCGTTGGGGTGGGCCGGGTCATAGCCGTGCGGCACCTTCTTGTAATGCTCTCCCCCGATATAGTACCCCTTCGCGCGGACCTTTTTCGCCGCCTTCGCGAGCGCGGCGCCGTGCTCGCGGTGAACGACCGAATCCCTGTATTCCTTGAGCACGTCCCTGGAAAATTCATATGCCCCGGCGCCGAGCATGATGCCGTCGGCTTCGAGCTGGAGATAGTACCCTGAACATTCCATGCGGGAGCGCTCGCCCTCCCAGAACCAGAGCCCCAGGTGGGTTTTCAGGGGCGTCTTGTCCCTGCTGAACCGGACGTCGCGATGGATCTTGAATATGGACTGGTTCACACGGGGATCGGCAATGATGCCCGGGGAGATGCCCGCCAGTGCGCCGCCCATGTCCCTGACGAACTCCCGGGCCGGGTTCATTACGAAGTTTTCATACTCCTCCCGGTGTTTTTCGAACCATGCCTTGCTGTTGTTCTTCCCGAGATCCCGGTAGAACTTGATTATCTCGCGGGGAAATCCGCCATAGGTAGTGGTCATGACGACTCCTGTAAAGATGCGTTCCGGCGCGGTTTCGACGAAAAACCGCCCTGCCCTAAGAAACTGTATGTACATTTAACAGCGCGGGGGATGCAATGCAATAATATTTTATAGCGGCGCGCACTCTACGGGGCGGTCAGGGGAGACCGTCCGGAAAACGGGCCGCGGATCGAGGAGGTTGCGGATGACGGCACTGTATACACTGGGCGGGCTCCTGGTTCTGGCCGCATTGACGGTATGTCTCAAGCTTATCCGGCTCGCGCGCGGCAGGAAGCGGGCGCTCGCCGAGATCGCGGGAACGCGCATCGAATCGCTTGCACATTATGGCGCAGTGAAGGAATGCGCGGTGCTCCCGTTGCTGGACTTTCACGCCGCGCGGCCCGGACTTAAAACCGAGCCCGGCGTATCCTGCCTCGTGAAGGCGGGTGCGCTCAGGATACTCATGGACACCGGTTACAACGCGGCGGGGGAACACCCGTCGCCCCTTCTCGACAATATGAAGGCACTCGGTGTGGATCCGGAGGCGCTTGATATGATATTCATAAGCCATGCGCACCTGGACCACCTGGGCGGCATGAAGGAACAGCGAACCCGTACGTTCAGCATATCCCGGGGGAAGGTGAAACTGGGCAAGATACCCGTGTTCGCGCCCGTGGACATCCGGCCGTCGGCGTACAACCCGGGACCGGTGACGCAGGTGGTGAGCTGGCCGCAGTCGCTCGCCCCGGGGGTGATAAGCATCGGGGCAATTCCGCGCGAGCTCTTCCTCATGGGCCCGGTCCGCGAACAGTCGCTCGCGGTACACGTCAAGGGAAAGGGCATTGCGCTGATAATCGGCTGCGGCCACCAGACGATCGAGCGCATCGTCGAGCGGGCCCGCCTTCTGTTCAGGGAGCCGGTGTTCGCCGTTATCGGGGGGCTGCATTTCCCGGTGCGGGGGGG
Organism: Spirochaetota bacterium; assembly: GCA_004297825.1. Taxonomy (NCBI): domain Bacteria; kingdom Pseudomonadati; phylum Spirochaetota; species Spirochaetota bacterium. Next base: position 168,546 of record SCSX01000068.1, on the reverse strand, counting down.
ACGGGTTCGCCTGGGGCCGCTGAATATCCAGAAGCTGGTGGGAAGCGATCTCCCCCCGTGGAGGGGCCTGTCCGAGGCGGACGTCGAGAAGGCGATCGTCCTCCTCAAGTCCCTTGGTCTTAAAGTGCTCGCCCTCTCGCCACACGACAGCTCAGACTGGGCGCTCGGGCGGTTCAGGGACGAGTTCCCTGGCGTATTCCGCACGCTCAGCGTCGGGGAAGAAATCCGGCTTTAATAAAAACCGGCGTTGACAAAATATTGTTGTATGCTATACTCCGGGTGCGGTTGCCTGCACCCGGGTGCCCGCGCGGCCTTCTCGCCGCACGGTAACGCCCCTCGTCCCCGCCCTCGATCCCCCTTTCTAGGCAGCCCCAGTGACGGTATCGTCCCGCGAATTCAGGAACACATACGGAACGCCGCCGGCGCGAACGCGAGACGCGAACAGGAAGCAATAAAAAGAAAGAAGGAGGCTCCTCCATGAGTGACGCGTACGAAGGTAAACCGTGGCTTAAGCATTTCGATCCAAAGGTGGCTCCCGCGTTGAGCTATGAAGAAAAGACGTTCGCCGAGATGTTCGCGGAGACCGTCAAAAAGTTCCCCGATAAGACCGCGCTCATCTATATGGGGGCGAAGCTCAGTTACACCCAGGTAGACGAGGTATCGAACAGGCTTGCGAATTTTCTTATCAAGAGCGGGCTCAAGCCCGGCGAAGTGGTCGGCCTGCACCTCCCGAATATCCCGGCGCACTATGTAGCGATAATAGCGGTTCAGAAGGCCGGGTGCGTGTCCACGGGCCTGTCGCCCCTGCTCACGGCGCACGAGATGGAGCACCAGTTGAAGGATTCCGGGACCAGGCTCGTGTTCACACTGGACCTGCTCTACCCGAAGCTCGCGGAGGTCGCCGCAAGCGCCCCCTTCACCACGGTCGTGGTTTCCAGGATCGCCGATTTTCTGCCGGGCGTCAAGAGGGTCCTGGGTACGCTCCTGAAAAAGATACCCACGGGACCGGTGACGCCGCTTCCGGGGAAAACGGTACTGCGCTTCATGGACGCGATCAAGAGCGTTCCCGCGAGCCCGGTGATGGTGAAACGCGGATGGAACGACATGATGTTCATGATGTACACGGGCGGGACCACGGGACCGGCAAAGGGCGCCATGCTCACGCAGAAAAGCTATATGAGCAACCGCATACAGGTGCTCGCCTGGCTGGACATCAAGTCCTCCGATATCGCGCTTTCCGCGTTTCCGCTGTTCCATATCGCGGGCCTCGCGCTGGGAGGTTTCACGATAACCCAGGGCACGACGGTCATATGCGTCCCGAATCCGCGTGACTCGCATTTTCTCATCAACGCGCTCAAGACCTATAAACCTACGCTGATGGTAAACGTGCCCACGGTCTATTTCGAGCTGTTGAAGAGGCCCGATTTCCGGGCTCTCCAACTCAGGGGACATCTCAACTGGTGTCTCTCGGCCGCGGCGCCGTTCCCCGCCGAATACATCAAAGACCTGGAGTCGATAATCGGCGAGGGAAATTTTATAGAGCTCTACGGCATGACCGAGACGAGCCCGGTGACCTTTTGCAACCCGCGCTATGGAAAGAAAAGAGCGGGATCGATCGGCCTTCCGATATCGGATACTGACGTGAAGCTTATCGACCCCGAGACCGGACAGCACGCGAAGCTTGGCGAGACCGGCGAGCTAGCCATCCGCGGGCCGCAGGTCATGTCGGGCTACTTCCAGCAGCCGGGGGAAACGGCCAATGCCGTGCGCGACGGGTGGATGTACACCGGCGACGTGGCGAAAATGGACGAGGACGGATATTTCTACATCGTCGACAGGGTGAAGGACATGGTGATCGTTTCGGGGTTCAAGGTCTTCACCAGGGAACTCGACGACGTGCTCGCGAAGCACCCGGACGTGGAGATGGGCGCCTCGATAGGCATGCCCGACCCGGAGCGCCCGGGATCGGAGCGGGTGGGCTGCGCGATCGTGCTGCGGCCGGGGATAGAAAAAAACCAGGCCGAGAAGGAAAAGATCATCGGCTACCTGAAGGAGAACGTCGCGCCGTACAAGGTGCCCAGGGTGATCCAGTTCATGGACCAGCTTCCCACGAGCGGCGTGGGCAAGATACTAAAGCGCGAAATCAGGAAGCTCATGGTAGAGAACTGATTCATTTTGACGTGCCAAATACCCGGGGCCGGGTGTATCGGTCAATAAGCGGAACGAGCGCGTTCATCGCGAGAATCGAAAAGCTTACCCCCTCCGGGAACCCGCTCCATAACCGAATAACGCAGGTGATCACGCCGCAGCCGATCCCCATGAGCACCTTGCCCTTCGCGGTTATCGGCGAGGTGACCGTGTCGGTCGCCATGAAGATGGCCCCCAGGAAAAGGCCCCCCGAAAGCAGGTGGTAGAGCACGGCGCGTCCCACGTACGGAAACGCGCCCGCGGCAAAGTAGATACCCATGAATGCCGCGACTGTGGCGATGAAGGCGAACGGGATGTGCCAGGTTATGATGCGCTTGTACAACAGGAACAGGCCCCCCGCCAGAAGCAGGACCGCCGAGGTCTCGCCGATACACCCCCCGGTATTTCCCAGGAACTGGGACAGCAGCATGTCGTTTGAGAAGAGCGTCGCGTAAAGGCCGTCAAGCGGGACATTCATCCCGGTAAAAACCCCGGGCATCTCCTTGAGGGCTGCCAGCGGCGTCGCCATGGTAATGGCGTCGAATGCCTCCCCGGAAAGCCCCGCCGCGTTCATGACGCCGTCCGCGAGCACATTGCCGTCGCCGAAGCTGTGCCATGAGGCGGTCATGTAGACCGGCCATACGCCCAGAAGGAACACGCGCCCCGCGAGGGCCGGGTTGAAGATGTTGAACCCGAGACCGCCGAATACCTGCTTTGCGACGATCACCGCGAACACGGAGCCCGTCACGGCCAGCCAGACGGGGGCCTGGGGCGGCATGCACATCGCGAGCAGGAGCCCCGTGATCGCGGCCGAGCCGTCCAGGGACGCGAAATTTTTTCTCAACGCATAGCGGTAGGCGGCCTCCGCCGCGACTGCGGCGCCCACGGAACACAGCATCACCAGGAGCGCGTGCGTCCCGAAAAGGAAGACCGAGTACGCCGCGGCGGGCGCCAGCGCCAGGACCACCACCCACATGATGAAGGCCACCGACTGGTCCGATCTGATATGCGGCGCGCCCGAAAGCGCGGGGGAGATGGTCTGCTTCTCTTCTGCCATGGCGGTTCCGTCCGGGGCTGTTATGTATTTTTCCGGCGTAATTTTTCCTGCGCCAACCTGATAAACTGGTTGTTGGGCCTGCGGGCCGGGCAGATATACGCGCACGATCCGCACATGATGCAATCGAACGGCCGAAGCGTTTCGGCGATATCGAACCGTTCCTTCTCGATCGCCTTGCCGAGCATGTTAGGGAGAATGCCCGCCGGACAGGCCGCGACGCATCGCCCGCAGCGTATGCAGGGCAGGTAGTCCACACTTCCCGGCGTTTCGCGCGCGGCGAGGAAGAGGATTCCGGAGGTCCCCTTGGTTACGGGCACCTCAAGCGAATCAAGTGCGGTCCCGCACAGGGGGCCGCCCATGATCACCTTCGCGGGTTTCCCGGTGAGGCCGCCGCATTCCTCGACCAGGTCCGCAATGCGCGTGCCTATGCGTACCTTGTAATTTCCGGGATTCCCGATGCAGCCCCCGGTTACGGTCACATAGCGCTCGTAGAGCGGCTTATCGAACATGACCGCCTCGTAGACGGCGTAGACGGTTCCCACGTTCTGCACGACCGCCCCCGCGTCCATGGGGAGCCCGCCCGAGGGAACCTGCCGGCCCAGCGCGCCGTAAATGAGCTGCCTTTCTCCGCCCTGGGGATAGCGCGTCTTGAACACCTTCACCTGTATGGATTCGGGGGGTCCGATTCTCCCTATGGCCGTCCTGAGCGCCGCAGCCGCCGCGGGCTTATTGTCTTCGATCCCGATAATCGCCGAGGCGATCCCGAGCGCCTTCAGCAGCATGCGCACACCGGTTATAATCTGCTCGGGGTGACTTCTCATGAGCATGTCGTCCGCCGTGAGATACGGCGAGCTTTCGGCCCCGTTCACGATCAGGGTGTCGATAGGCTTGTTTTTGGGCGGCTGGAGCTTGACGTGTGTGGGAAACGCGGCGCCGCCCAGGCCTACGATGCCGGCAGCGGCGATCTTCGAAACGATCATTTCACCGGTACCGGCTTCCCACGCGGGGGTTTCGTCCCTCCGGGACGACCTGAACGAACCCTGAAGCTCTATCAGTACACACTCCGTGTCCCGGGCATACACCGTGGGGTGCTTGCCGACATCCAGGACCCTTCCAGGGATCGATGCGTGCACGTGCGCGCTCAGGAGCCCGTCGGCCTCGCCAATCATCTGTCCCTGTATGACATTTTCGCCCGGGGCGACAATAACCCGCGCAGGCCTGCCCGCATGCTGCTGCATGGGGATGTAGCAAATCTGGGGAATCGAGAGGTTTTGAAAGGAAACGCCTTCCGTAAGATGCTTGTTTTCCGGGGGATTAATTCCCCCGGAGAAGCTGAGACGCATCATGGGTCATCCCTTGGTCGAGTATATCTCGTCCTTGATCGGGAGCTCCTTGCGAAGGTTCTTGATGTAGGGGAACAGTTCCCCGGCATCGGTGTACATGTCGCATTCGTCCATGATTCTACGGGCGACGGTGAAATACTTGTACAGCTTCTCTTCACCCGAGCGTTTTACCCATTTTTTTTTGAGACATCTCACCCTGAGTACATACCGGTCCGGTTCGGACTCATACTGCCGGATTACGATGCAATTGAGACAATTCGCGCAGAATATCTTTTCTTTTACCATTGGGTACCTTCGTTTTTACTGATGGAAGACAGGGTTCTCTGTCAGAGCCGCCCGGAGGCGCCGGGCACGACCCATCGGGGCTCGGCCGTCCCACAAGCTGCAATCATTAGAGTATCGTCCGGCAGCGTCAAGAATATTTTAGTGTGAGTACGGCCAAATGGAAGAAATTTAACGTTTGATGCCGGAATTTTCTTTACAAACTGGTTCGTATGCATATTACGGAGACATATCCGCCGCCCCGGGTTCTCCTGCCCCTCCCGGCGGAAATCGCATACAAAAAGGACAACATAATGAAGGTTTTGCTTATCAATCCGCCCTATCCTTTCGAGGAATCGCCCACGCCGCCGTTCGGCCTCATGTCGCTGGCGGCCTATCTTCTCCGGGAAGGCGTAGAGGTAATAATCGAGGATTATATCATACAGCCCTATTCCCGCGATCGGGTCAAAAAGGTGCTCGCCGATTTCAAGCCGGACGTGGTGGGAGCGACCGCGGTAACCATGAACGTCAAGAAGGCCCTTTCCATACTGAAAGAATATAAGGAAGTAACCCCCGGGATAGTTACCGTGATGGGCGGACCGCACGTCACCTTTGACGCGGAGAACATTTTGAAAACCGGGTTCATCGATTGCGTCGTGCGCGGTGAGGGCGAAATAACCTTCACCGAGCTGCTGACCGCGCTGAACGCGAAAAAGGGACCGGCGGGCATTCCGGGAATATCCTATCGCGAAGGGAACGCGGTGCTCCAAAACGAGGACAGGCCCCTTATTCCCGACATCAACGTGCTTCCGCTGCCGGCACGCCATCTCGTCGCGCTCGGCAAGTACCGTGCGATGGGTTTCTCCATCAATATGGTCACCTCGCGCGGTTGCCCGCATAACTGCATCTTCTGCGTGGGGCGGCGCATGGTGGGCAGCAAGGTGCGCTATTTCGACGTGAACCGCGTGGTGGACGAGTTCGAGATGCTTTCGAAGATGAGCTTCCACCAGATCAACGTCGTGGACGACCTGTTCACGGCGAACAAGGCGCGCTGCATGGCTATTTGCGATGAAATGATCAGGAGGGGAATCAGCCATATCTGGGGCGCGTTCGCGCGCGTCGATACGGTATCGGAGGATTTACTGAAAAAGCTGAAAGAGGCGAACTGCACGACGCTGTGCTTCGGCATAGAGAGCGGGAACCAGGAGATACTCGACCGCGTAAAGAAAAAGACCACGCTCGAGAAATGCCGCAGGGCGGCCGAAATGTGCAAGGAGGTGGGTATCGATCCCATGACCTCCTACATTCTGGGCCTGCCCGGCGAGACTGCCGAGACCGTCAGCAAGACGCTCGAATTCGCGGCGCAGTTGTCCGCCAACTACGGCTTCCACATCCTGGCCCCCTTTCCCGGCACCGAGGTGAGGGAAAAAGCCGCGGACTACGGAATGCGCGTGCTTTCGGACGACTGGGACCTGTACGACGCGAACCAGTCGGTGTGCCACGCCGGCGGAATCTCCCCCGAGGAGATAGACCGCATCGTAAACGAATTCAACTCGTCGATACACAGGTACGTGGCCGATATCGCGCCGCGCAAGGCGAAGGGAGAGACCCTCACCGACAGGGACGAGGAGATACTCAGAAGCATCGAGACGTTCGTGTTCAACCGGAAGATCATACTCGAGGAGCTGGTCGAGGCCTATCCGGGGGTGACCAACGGCGCGTCGCGCGACGAGGTTATGAAGAATTTCACCGAATACCTGAACGCAAAAACGGGCAGCACGAAGGAGTTTATCGGGGGCGAGCTCGGGAGGCTGGTCAGATTAGGGTGCCTGGACGTGCAGAGCGTTCCGACGGGTTCCACCGTGAGGTGGAGCTGACAAGGGGTGCGGCGGGTCATTCCTCCATTAACGAGGCGGGGCGGGGGATCCGGATGAAAAACCGGGTCCCCTTTCCGTATTCGGATTCGAACCATATCTGTCCCCGGTGCGTCTCCTCGATGATCCTCCTGGCGACATACAGCCCGATTCCCGATTCGGTTTTGATTTTGTAGGACGATTTCGTGGTGAAGTAAGGGGCGAACACCTTCTTCCTGTCCTCCGCCCTCATCCCCGTACCGTTATCGGCGATCTCCACGAGACTGGTGCCGGTTTCCTGCACCAGTCTCACGCTGATACGCGGCTCGAAGGAGCGCCGCTCTTCCTCCCCCATCCGGAATCCCTTCTTCTGCACGATCGATTCGTAACTGTTATCGATGAGGTCGTAGAGCACCTCGACGAGCTGCATCCTGATCCCGAACAGGGTCGCATACGGCGCGCTTTCCACCGCGAGGGGCAGATCGGCGACGTCGTGCTTGATCCGCACGAGGTCCGCGGCGGTCCGCAGGAGTTCGTCGAAGGTAACGGAGGAAAACTGGTCGGCGTCCTTCCCCATGCTCGCGAAGCTCAGGATGCCCTGTATGACCGCGTCGGTGCGCTTTACGTTGTCGATGAGCGAGTCCCCGAGCTCCTTCAGGTATTCCAGCGCGGCTTCCAACTCGGGCTCGCGCTTCATGAGCTCCCGCTTCGTTTCGGTAAGCTCGGCGATTTCGAGCTGCATCTCGCGTGTGGCGAGAGAAAAGTGGTTGAGGCGGTTCTTGATCTGGTGCGCGACGCCCTCCGCCATTCCCCCGATGAAGGCCAGTTTCTCGGCCTGGAAAAGCCGCTCCTGCACCGTCTTGATATCCTCGACGTAAAGGCAATTCTCGACCGCAAGCGCCGCCTGGTGTGAAAGTATTTCGAAGGTGCGCACGTCGTCCCTGGTGTAATAGGACTTGTTGAGCTTTTTTCCGATGAGCATGAATCCCAGGAGGTCGCCCTCCCAGAAGGTGGGGACGACCAGGTGCACCTCGCGGGGAAACCGATGCGCGAGAAAGTGGTTCACCTCTTCGAAGACCAGGGGCTTCATTTTATCTACGAGCTCCGCGACAAGGGGATCATCCCTGCTGAAGGGGGCGATCCCTGAAAGGAATTCCCTGTTGGCGTGGGCCCTGAGCCGGTAACAATCCTCCGTCCGCGCCCTGAGAAAAATCGCGGTAAATTCTGCCTTCACGGCGCGCTTGACCCCGTACGCGATGAGCTTGAGGAGCTTGTCCAGGTCGTGCTCGCGCACGATGCTCTTGGCTGCATTGAGCAGGATATGCTGATAGCTTCTCTGCTTGGCCATGAGCACGCCCTCCGCCTTCCCCTGGATGTAGCGCTGGATGAAGGGGCCCGCGAGGGTGAGCGCGAAGAGCGAGAGGAATGCCGATATGCCGAATCCGCCGTGCAGCCCGATCCACAGGGGTATGCCCAGCACCGGCGCGTACACGAGGAGGAAGATTCCCGCCCGGGTGAGGACGATGCGCACGTCCAGGAGCCGGTACCGTATTATGGCATAGGCGATTATGATCACGTATACGCTCACCAGGATATTCGCGTAGGGCGGAATATCGTACCCGTACCACATGGGCCAATTTGAGCACCCGCCCAGGAACCCCACAATGGCCGAGACCAGGGTGTATCGGACCTGCTCCCGTCTCACGCCATGAAGGGTGCGCACGCTCCGTATAAGCCAGTACGACCCGTACACGCACTGCCAGAACCAGAATGCCAGGTAGGCGTGAAAGAGCGGCAGGGGCGTGGGCCAGAATCCCAAACCGAACCGCGGCTCCACTGAATCGTACAGCTGCGAGGCCAGGTTGAGCGCGCAGAAAATCAGGTTGACCGCGTAGTAGGCGTGGAGCTCCCGCCTCCGGGTGCGGTAATTTCCCGTGAAGCTGTACACCAGATGGAGAAAGGTTACGTTGACGAACACGATCCCGGTGAAGAGCACCTTGAACCAGGAGTGCGCGGTGCCGGCATCGGGGGCGATCTGCCACAAAAAGTAGCCCAGGCTGTAAAGTGCGATGCTTCCGTTCGCGTAGGCGAAACTCCTGTTCTGCGCGTTTCGCGGGTTATGCGACAGGACGAAGAGCCCCAGGACGGCGCTGGTCAGAAAATTCACAAGCCCGGTTATCGCCAGGAAGGACATCTATTATTTCCCGGACCTCTCCAATACGAAAAACAGGATGATATTCGTTTCCTCTTCCCGGATGACCGAAACGCGGGAAGCCTGGACCCCGCTCGCCTCGATGAGCGCGCGCACCCCGGCCTCGTCCCGGAGGTGAAAGGTCCAGTCGCACCACCAGTCGGGCGCGAGGGGCCGATAATTTCTTGAATCCTTGTGGGCGATCACGAGCTTTCCGCCTTCGTTCAACAGGTCAAAGAGGAAATGGATGAGCTGCCGTAATATATCGTCCGGCAGGTAATCCGCCAGGCCGATCGAATACACCAGGTCCTTCCCCCGGAGCTCCGTGCCGCACTGATCGGGATCTTTTATATACTCGTACGCGCTGTGATTGAGAAACTCGAAGGTGATGTTCGCGGGAAGGCCCGCGAGCGCCTTGCGTGAAAAGGCGAGCGCGTCGGGATCGCGGTCCACCAGGGTGAACGCCGCCTGGCCCGTGAATTGGGGCGGGCTGTCCCTGAATAACTCGAGGATTTCCCTGGACGAGCCGCAGGCGAGGTTGAGAATTTCAATGCGCGGCAGGGTTGACGACCCGATATACTCGTAGAGAAATTCCTTCATTGCGTTTTTACGGCCCCGCACCGCGCGGGCGTAATCGTCCATGAGGAACCGCCGGTCGATGCAGCGCCCGAACCCGCTCGAGAGGGGCCGGTTTTCGTACACTATTTCGATAATCCCGTAGTCCCCCGCGTAGCCGCCCGGTTTCAGGAACGCGTGCTTGACGATCTGTGAGCCCGCTGCCAGGGGAATGGCGCGCTCGCGGAACAGGCTTTTCAGCGCCTGCATCGCCGCGGGATCGTCCACGAGGACTTCGATCCGTCCGCACTCCGCGAGCATGTCATCGGAGGCGCGTATGAACTCTTCACTGGCCTCGTCGGGATCGCGGTTTTCGTGTTCAACCTGGGCGGCGATTTTTTCAAGGTGTGAGAAATACGCGGCCGCGGTGACGCGCCAGAATTTCTCCACCAGCGCGCGCTTTCCCGGATCATGCAATCCGTCCAGTATCCGCACGAGCTTTTCGTCCCGCTTCGATATCCTGCTTTGATCGCTATTATTCACACAAGTCTCCGTACGGGGTAGTATTCATCACAGTCCGTAAAGCACTGCCTTATGTACGAGGGAAATCAAGAATATTTTTCGCCGGGACGGCTGCCCCCCCGCTAATTATATTGACATCCGGTCGCTCCCCGGTTACGGAATACCAGGGTTGCGATGCGCCTCGCGGCGCGCGAAACGCAGGCCCCGGGGAGGGTGCGGTGGAATTCACGAAACCGGAAGTCACGTTGCTCGCGGTGACCCCGCGGGCCGAAAAGCTCATCGAGGAGGCCGGGAGGACCTGCTATCTCTCCCTCGACAGGATCGACGAGAACAGCGGGCAGGGCTTCATTCGCCGATGCATCCGCAGCGGGCATCATTCCATACTGGAGCACGCATCGGCAAGCTTCCGCATCATGGGGGCCTCGCGCGCATTCACCCACCAGTTGGTGCGCCACCGCGTGGCGAGTTTTTCCCAGCAGTCCCAGCGTTACGTCACCGAGAGCGAATTCAACTACATCATTCCCCCCGACATCGCCGCGCACGCCGACGCGGCGGCCATATACCGGGATTTCATCGAATCGGCCCGCAAGGCGTATATCAGCCTGAGGGAGCTGGGGGTGAAGAAGGAGGACGCGCGCTTCGTGCTCCCGAACGCGCTCGAAAGCCAGATCGTGTTTTCCGCGAACTTCAGGGAACTGCGCCATATCTTCGCGCTGCGCTGCGATCGCGCGGCCCAGTGGGAGATTCGCGGGGTGGCGCTCGAAATGCTGCGCATCATGCAGGCCGAGGCGCCGTCGGTCTTCGGGGATTTCGTCATCGATGAGGCGGGGCGCACGGCGCATTCGGACCTGGCCTCATGACGCCAGGTTGAATTTCAGCTCGATCACGCCGCTGGATACGCGCGATTCGGGCTTCACCTCGCAATTCTGGAAAACCTTGAGCATCTTGTCGTTCTGCGAGAGCACGTTTGCGCACAGTTTCGTGATCCCGCGCGCCCGCGCGATGCGTATGAGGTAATTCGCCAGGAAGGTGGCGATACCCCTGCCCCCGTATTCCTCATCCACAAGGAACGCCATCTCGTGCATCTTTTCGTGCGGGTCGTACGAGTAACGCGCCTCGGCGATGATGCGCTCGGTGCGGTCGTGCGAGACCACGCCCACGATCGAGACCGTCGCGGTGTAGTCGACGCTCACGTATTTCTGCATCTCGCGGTGCGGCATGAAGGGTATCTTCGCGAAATAGCGCAGGTACTTGGACTCGTCGGAGAACTCGTAGAAGAGGCGGCGCATCATGTCCTCGTCCGACGGCTTGATGGGCCGGAATTTCACCTCCAGCCCCTCCTTGAATGTCTTCACCGTTTCGAGCTCCGCCGGGTAGTTGACCGCGTTGGCCCTTACGTAAATCTGGTCGGGATAGGCGTAGCCCCGGGACTTGGCCTGGTCCAGGAGCGCCTCCCGGTGGTCGGGATGGGCGATCTCGATCATTGCGAGCACCCGCTCCCGGATGGAGCGCCCGAAGAGGTTCGCCACGCCGTACTCGGTCACCACGTAGCGCGCCGCACCCAGCGTGGCGCGCACGCGGTCCGCATCCTCGCCGTGATGAATCACGATGTTGCTCCGGCCTTCCGTGTCGACCGACTGGAGGGCGACGACCGCCTTCCCGCCCTTCGAGAATGCGGCCCCGATCGCGAAGTTGAGCTTGCTCTCGTATCCCGAAAGCAGGTTGTCGCCCGAATGGAAGATTACCGATTCGCCCGTGACGTCGATGCGCTTTACGTTCATGATGCTCACCAGGCGATTGATCCGCGCCACGACGTACGGATTGACGAGCCGGGCCAGCGGGTGGAATTCGAACACGGGATTGCGGTCCACGAATTCGTACAGCCTCCTGGTCCCGTAACAGTAGCTGGTGTTCACCATGCCGCCGTGGAACCGACTGCGTTCGAAGGAGATCGCGCCCGCCTCCAGGAGGTCCATGACCCAGTCGGAGATGACGTGTGTATAGACGCCCAGCCTCTTCTTTGAAAGCAGGTTGTGCGCGATCGCGTCGAACAACCGGCCCGCGTGCAGGACCACGGTGGATTCGTCCTCGATGATGTTCGATATATGCCAGCCGATCCGGTCCATGACCGCGTCGAATGGCTTGCGTGCGCGCTCGAGGAGGGGGATGGAGCTCTCCACGAGATAGTTCACCTGGTCGATATGGATGGTCGTCTCGCCGTAGGTGTGCGGCACGTGAGGGTTCACCTCCGCGACGACGATGTCGGCGTTCTTGATCGCGATGTTCGCGACGTCGATCGCGATGCCCAGGTTGAGGAATCCGTACCGGTCGGGGGGCGACGTCTGCACGACGGCGACGTCGATGCCGATAGCGCCGCTGGCGAGTATGAACGGGATCTCGATGAGGTTCGCCGGTATGAAGTCCACGCGCCCTTCGCTGATCGCCTTGCTGATGCTCTCCCCCGTGTTGAAGGTCTTGAGTCTGAACTTGTAGTTGAACGAGGCGTCGTTCGGGATGTAATCGCCCAGGGTGATAAGCTGGACGAGCTCCAGGTCCAGGAGGTTTTTCTTGTCGGACTTAACGATCTCCTGCGCGATCCTCGCGGGGATGGCGGGGCCGCTGCTCAGGTATACGCGGTTGCCCGGCTTGATGAGATCGAGCACCCGACCCGGTTCCGCGTATTTTTCAGGGAAATATTTTTCTTCCACCTCGGCTCACCTCCAGTGCGCGCCGCCGCGTGACGGTAATGCCATTCTCGCACACGCGGGCCCCGTGAAGAAACAATTTTTTAATTTACGGGACCCGGTTTCCCGCGCTCATCAGCGTGCGGACCTCCCGCTCGTCGAAACGGTAGCGGGTCGTGCAGAACGTGCAGGTGAGCTCGATCCCGCGGTCGCGCCGGAGAAGGTCTTCGATCTCGTGCGCCGGGAGCCCCACGATGATGCGCGCGAGCAGTTCCCGGTTGCACCGGCACGCGAGCTCCAGCTTCGACGATTCCAGCAGCTCGAGCGCGCGGTCGCCCAGGAGTTCGCCCGTCACCGTGTAAATATCGGCCCCCTGCCTGAGCCGCTCTCCTAAAGACGTTTTCATGGCGCCGATATTTTCTTCGATTGTAACGAGCGCCTCCGGGGCGGTTCCCGGGAGCCCCTGGATGAGGATGCCCCCCGATGCGGAGAAGGCGCCGTCCGGCTCGAGCGCCGTGCCTATTATGAGCGCCGAGGGAACCTGTTCCGAGAACGTGAGGTAGTGCGCGATGTCGTGCGCGACCTCGCCGCGCACGAGCGGCTGCACGCTCGAATAGGGTTCCTTGAGTCCCAGGTCCTTGATCACCGTAAGCGTCCCCGCGCCTATAAGCCCGGAGATGCTCAAACCGGAAACGGAAAGATCGGAATGGGCGCCCGGGTTGCCCGCGTAACCGCGGAGATGACCCTTCGCGTCCGCCTGGACGTGGATCTCGCGGATGGGCCCGGTCCCCGAAATGCGCACGCTCACGGTCTGGTCGGAGCCGGGTTTCAGGGTCGCGCTCATGAGCGCGGCCGCGGTCGCCGTGCGCGAAAGGGCGAGCGCGGCGGCGGGGGTCGCGCCGTGCATCCGTGCGAGCCCGTTCGAGATTCCCAGGGTGATCGCGGCGCAGGCGCGCACGTTCAGGTCGTCACACAGCATGCGCGCGATAAAATCTTCATTCATGTGTATCCGTCCCTAGTAATAATAATTCAGGCGAAGGGAAAGCTCGTGAAATTGGAACGAGAAGATCGAATTGTAGCGGTATTCCGCCACGAGCGAGTAGGCGTTCGTGATCTTGAGCCGTTCGGACGCCCCCGCGGTGAGCGCGGTATGGGAATACCCGACAGGGGCGCGGTAATACTGTGCGAACAGGTGGCTCTTCCACGGGCCCAGCCAGGTGAAAAGCCCCCATTCTCCGCCAAGCTCGAGATCGGTGCCGTGGTCATAGACCGGGGCGAACCATGAACGGACGCCCGCGAAGGCGTATGTCTGGAAATGGCTTCCCAACAGGGTCGAGAGACCGGTCGCGCCCTTGACGCGGTAGGACAGGTATTCTTTTCCGTCGTGCCAGAGGTTCCGCTCGAGGCCCGTCCTGAAATCGTAACATGCGCCGAAAAAATAGGAATCGGACGCGGGAAGGGAGGTGAGATTGATGATATCGAACCCCTGGAGCAGGAACAGCTTGTCTTCGTAGTAGTATCGGCCCGAGACGTTCCCGAACACGATCTGGGAATTTCGGTTGTATCCCTCGTCCGGGTCCATCAGCTCGTGGCAGGTCTGCCGGTACGAGATCGCGGAATACGCGCCCGACCGGGCCATCCCGGATTCGAACCCTATTCGACGGGACCCGTGGGATTCCTCGGGCTTTGAGGGGACGCGGATATCCACCGTCGTGTCGAGCGTGGCGTAGCTGTTTCGTTTCTGGAGCACCGCCAGGAAACGCTCGCGGTATTCCTGTTCGGTGAGGGAGCCCTTGATCGCCATGAATTTGAGATAGTCGGCGCTCAGGTCGCAGATGATGATTTTCTCCTCTTCGGATGCGGGTATGCCGTCCAGGCTCGAAACGGGAGCGCCCCCCTTGCAGATGGCCAGGGCCAGGTCGCTGTGGGGGGCCGTCAATTTCGCGCGCAGGTGGTTGATCTTCGAATAGAGCGACGGACGGTACGCCAGCGACCTGACGAGCCCGCGGTCGCGGGCGACGCGGAGCGTGTCGATCGGTTCGACGCCTATGCCGAATGCATCCGTGAGCCGGGTTTCCGGGCGCGCCGCCTCGACGAGGTAGAGCAGGTTATAGGAACAATTCTCGTCGATGAAATAGTACTCGGATGATATGTCTTCCATCTCCACGATGTGACGGAGCATGAGCTCCATGTCGCGGGGCGACATGTCGAGCTCGTATTCCCACATATCGCGCATCTCGCCGTCCCCGTATTCGCGTATCTTCTGGTAATAGGGCAGGAATGAAAAGTATCCCTTGTACAACCCGAACAGGCCCCTGAAGGCGAATATCGGGCCGAAGGTTTCATCGGTGAGCGCGGCGTAATTCGCCGCGCGGGCGATCAGGCGGTTCCCGCCGCCGGATTCGATGACAAGGAGGGTGTGCCCGAACATGGATGCGGGACTGTTCATGAATCCCGCCGGGAATACCAGGATGATCCTGGACGGGTTAACCTCCTTGTAAAACTCCCGGAACCGGGCCTCCCCGTCGAAGGGCAGCGCGGCGGGATCTATCTCCAGCTTGTCGGAGAGCCACTTGAGCCTGGCGGGGTATTTCGCGGCAGGGTGTATCGTGCCCTCAATGGGCTCCCTGAAAAACGCGCGGATTGTTTCCTTCAGTTCTTCCGAGGGATCGTGCTTCCCGTCCTTCGCGAAAAAGAACGCCGGGTCGTCCACGAGACTGGTGAATCCGAACACGCCCTTCTTGTAATGCAGGATCGCGTGCCAGTAGGGATCTTCGTGAAGCCGCTCCCGCGCTGCCCGGTCGATGAGGCCGGCAACATAAGCTTCATCCGCGGGGGCTCTCTCCGCAGCAGGGCTTTGTCCGGATGTAAGGAGAATCGACGCCGCGCATAACAATAAGAAAGGTACGGCCGTGAGGCCGTACCCGACGCATTTAAAGATGCGGAAAAATGTCACGCCTAGCTGTTCTGGAGGTCGCGGATGTTCGCAACAACCTGTTTCGAGGTGATGTCCTTGGAGCTGTAGATCTTGTTGAAATTCTTGTGCAGCATGTCCTTGAAGGCGTCCTTGTTCTCGACCTTCATGAGGTGCGCAAGCGTGTCGACATACTCGCCGCGTCCTGCAGCGATGTCGGTTGCGAGGCTGTCCATGTTCTCGGCGACATACACGTCGACCATGTTCACGCCTATCACCGCGCCTTCCTTATAGCCGGATGACCCGGTCGTTATAGCGAAGGTGCTGCTCGCGGACGTTCCATTAGTGGTGACTGCGAGAACCTCGAAAACCTTGCCCTGCTTGCCCTGCATAATTGCGGTTCCAAAACCACATCCCGCGTTGTTTGCGTACACTTCGGCAACTGCGAAAACCATCAAGCATGCGACCACGGCTACTAAAAACTTTTTCATGAAAACCTCCTGATTTGATTTGAATTCGAAGAAATGATAAAGGCGCCGGCGCCCCTTGTCAAATGGATTTTATTCCTGTTTTGAATAATCCATCATGCGCACCATCGAATCGGGATGAGTTAATAGCCAATCATTAACCATATCGTAGTATACTACCGTAAGTCCCCGGATTGATACACGCTGCCCGGCCGCGCTTAAAAATTTCGTGCCCGCGCCGAGAAACAATTGACGCACAGGGGGCGCTGTTTATCCATGATACCAGACAGTCCGTCCGGATTACAATGCGCATTGGCGACTGCCGGCATAACCCCAGGACGCCGGCGGCACGGTATGTGAATAACCCACTCTACGGCAGGAGGCTCACATGAAGTACGAACTCGAAAAACCCGATAACCTGGTCGAATTTATCGAATACGGCGTAAAGCATTATTCCGATCTTCCCCTGTTCGGCACGAAGAACACGCAGGGCGTATACGAGTGGGTCACCTACGGTGAAGTAGGACGCCGCGTCGACAACCTGCGCGGGGGGCTCGCGAAGCTCGGCATCGGCAAGGGGGACGCGGTGGGGATCATCGCCAACAACCGCACCGAATGGCCCATCGTAGCCTTCGCGGCATACGGCGTGGGGGGCCGATACGTACCCATGTACGAGGCGGAGCTCGTCAAGATATGGCAGTACATTATCGCCGATTCGGGCGTGAAGCTGCTCTTCGTCTCCAAGCCCGAGATTTATGAAAAGGTGAAGCACTTTACGAAAGAAATCCCCACGCTCAAGCACATCTACATCATCGAAGCCGAGGGCGAAAATTCGATGGCGGCGCTGGAGAAGCTGGGCGAGGCGAACCCGGTCCAGGCCTACCGTCCCGTTCCCGACGAAATCGCAGTGCTCATCTATACCTCGGGCACGACGGGCGATCCCAAGGGCGTGCTCCTTTCGCACGGCAACATTTCCAGCAATTCGCACGCCGGCCGGAAGGCGTACCCGGAGCTGGGCAAGGGCGACGTCACCCTCTCCATTCTTCCCTGGGCCCATTCGTACGGGCAGACCGCCGAGCTTTACTCGGTCATCTATTTCGGGGGGTCGATAGGCTTCATGGAGAGCACCGCGACCCTGGGCGATGACATCGCGAAGGTACGGCCTACCTTCCTGATCGCGGTGCCGCGGGTGTTCAACAAGATATACGACGGCATCTGGACCCGCATGAACCACGAGGGCGGGCTCAAAAAGGCCCTTTTCGTGATGGCCGTGAACGCCGGCAAGAAGCGCCGCGCGCTGGCTGAGCGGGGCACGTCGAGCTTTTTCACCAACCTGAAATTCAGGATTGGAGACAAGCTGGTGTTCTCCAAGATCCGCGAGCGATTCGGCGGCAGGCTCAAGGGCGCCATGACCGCGAGCGCCGCGATGACCGTCGATATCGCGCATTTCTTCTTCGATGTCGGCATACCCTGCTACGACTGCTACGGCATGAGCGAAACCTCTCCCGCGGCGACCATGAACGCGTCCTACGCCTATAAGATCGGAAGTGTGGGAAAAGCGATCGAAAAGGTGCGCATCGTGATCGACAAATCCGTGGTCGAGGAAGGGGCGTCGGACGGGGAGATAATTATCTACGGCCCCAACGTGATGAAGGGTTATCACAACAAACCGGACCAGACGAAAGAAATCCTGACCCCGGACGGGGGCGTGCGCACGGGCGACCGCGGTCGGCTGGACGATGACGGGTTCCTCTATATCACGGGCCGCATCAAGGAGCAGTTCAAGCTTGAAAACGGCAAGTTCGTGTTCCCCGCGTCCATGGAGCAGGACATCCAGCTCAACCAGTTCGTCGAGAACGTGATGGTCTACGGGGAGAACAGGCGCAATACGATCGGGCTCATCGTCCCGGATTTCGTGGTGCTCGAGCGCTGGGCGAAGGAGAAGGGCATGACCGGGACCCCGCAGGAGATCATCGGGAAGAAAGAGGTCCAGGACATGATCTCGTCCGAGATCGTCGCTTCTCTCAAAGGCAAGTATGGCGGATACGAGATACCCAAGAGGTTCGTATATATTCCTGAAAACTTCACGCTCGATAACGGTATGCTCACCCAGACCATGAAGCTCAAGCGCCGCGTGGTCGTCCAGAAATACGCGGACCTCATCGAGGCGGCGTACAAGGGCTGATCGTTACCAGGCCCGTAATTATATACGCAACGAAGGGCGCGGATTTAGATCCGCGCCCTTCGTGTGTGCGGGGATACGCTAGTTAATAGCAATATACCTGGAAATATTGATAATGAAAACGGGCCCCATGATCACACAGGCCAGGTTGATAAACAGATTCATTATGGTATCGCCGATATTAGAGGAGTAGCCTTTATTCTGAGCATTAAAGCCGATATCGACCAGCCCGAGAAAAATGAGCCCGCCGCCCGCGGTTATGGTTAGTATGTAACCGAAGTGATGGTTGTTAAGCAGGCCATAGCCGGCAGCGAGAAGCACCGGGACGAGGTAACCCAGATCCGGCAGCGGGAAAGACCTTTCGAAGCCAAGGTAGACTTGTGATTTTTCCGGATTTTTGTTCTCAACAAGAAAGAAATAAACCCAGAAACCCGCAATCCCGGCGGCGAAAATAAATTCAAGTACGGCGATCGTCGTAATGCTCATAGTGTTCCCCTTTTAATAATGAGGTTTAAATACCAGGAAATCCACGTCCTTTTCATGGAACAAATACGCCTTTTCCCGATTATCGGTTAAATCGACATCTGACCATTTTGCGAATGATATACTACAATGATGTAAAGTCAAAACATTATCCATCGGAGCGAAAACCGCTGGTGGTTACGATCCCGGGCAAAAAGCCCCCGAATAGGGGGCTTGAAATTTACGATACCAATATAAGCCTGATTGAACAACGGCCGTCGGCCATCATTGAAACGGGTCTTACCATTACTTTTTGAATTTTTGAATTCGATTATTACCCGTGTCGGCAATATAAATAAAACCGTTGGTATCATCGATAGCAATTCCCATGGGACCGGAAAATTCGCCATCCCCTGTCCCCGAAGTTCCCCATTTGGTTATAAATTCCCCAGAGGATGAAAACTCCTGAATTCTATTGTTGCTATATTCCACGACATATACATGACCGGAAGAATCAACTGCGACCCCCATGGGTGCTCCCAGATCGCCATCGGCAGTACCATTTACTCCCCAGACCAGATTGGGGGTCGCATTAGACAGTTGTATTCTGATCATCCTGTAATGATTGGTATCAGGGAGGTACGCATGGGTGCCCGCAATGGCAATTCCCCAGGGTTGATTATATTGATAGTTTCCGGCAGCCCCGGGATCAATCACGGCTTGATAATAGCCAACTGTAGTGAATTGGGTCCACACAGCTCCGTTTAAATACCATATCTGCACCCGGCTATTACCTTTATCGACAACCCATAGATATCCCGTAGCGTCGTCGATTGCGATTCCCGTAGGACCACCGTTAAACTGGAGCGCTCCGGTGCCGGGGCTTCCGAATTTTGACGAGTATGTATAGGAAAAAGCTGTGGCTCCCAAGGCGAATTTTTGGACCCGACTATTATTGGCGTCGGCAACATAAATATTTCCCGAGCCGTCAAAGGCCATCCCCTGGGGGGCGTTGAACTTTCCATCAACTGAACTGCCGCCACCGAAGGTTCCGATATTGGACTCGAAGGTGCCATTTGAGTCGAATATTTGAATCACGTTATTGCCGGAATCGGCGACATATACATATCCCGAAGAATCGACCGCGATCCCGGCGGGGGCATTAAAATGACCCGCCGTTGCTCCGGAAGAACCCCAGGACAGCACAAAGGCAGGGGGGCCTGAAGAAGTTTCCGAAGAGGCGCCTGAATCGCATGCAGTAAAACCAAGCAACAGGCAAATACTGATTAAAAAGGCACATACGCTGTTTGGATATTTCATCGCATTTTCTCCTTTGTTGAAAATCAGACTGGTCATTGTCTAGTTAGCACATACTGTGCCAGTGTGAATTTTTGTTGAATGGATGGGTTGGGTTGGTTATTTCGTACAGAATTCGCAGGTGTGTTTTAATATAAGAGAATAATTGAACATTATTGATGGGTATTAATGTTTTAAATTGAACAAACACATTAATTGAACTAAACACCGCTCGCGTTATGCGAAATATTTCGCGAAATGCGAAGAAATAATATTTCAGGTCTTTTGCTTGTGAATCCTGCCGAGAGAGAGTACTGGCAACCCAATCCACTTATGCGAAAATCTTGCATTTCGTCCGCGCCGCTGTTACACTGACGATACTATCTATATGCACTGGCGGAATAACCTTGAATCTGCGATACAGCTATTCGTTTTAGGATAAGTCCGGGTAAGACGCAGCTATGAACGTGTGCACTACAGGGAGAACTCATATGAGTAAATTACGAAAGGTGTTCAAGGCAGCCGGAATCACCGCCGCATCGATTGCCGTTTTGCTGACGGCTGCCTATTTTATTCTTCCGCACGGTCCGCGCGATACGATGGAGTTCAATGATCCATATCGCGTGGAACGGACCCTGGTTACCGGAAAAAACTACATGGTTGCCGCGGGGACACCGTGGGCCGCCCACGCCGCGATCGAGATCCTGGACAGGGGCGGAAACGCGTACGATGCCTCGATTGCGTCGCTCCTTGCGCTTAATGTGACCTTTGGACACGCCGCGAGCTTTCCGGGTGTCGCACCGATCCTGCTGCATGACGCACGCACCGGCGAAGTCATAAGCTATACCGGCGCGGGAACGGCTCCCTCCGCGGCAACGGTGGAATATTTCAAGTCGCACGGATACGACAATATTCCCAAGCTCAACGTGCTTGCGCACCTGCTGCCCGCATCACCGGATGTGCTCGTCGCAGTTTTAAAACAATACGGGACCATGAGCTTCACCGAAGTGAGCGCGACTGCGATAAAAATTGCGCGAGAGGGGTTCCCCATCCACAAGCAGATGATGGCGGACATGAACCTGGGCTTTTTTACGCGGCTCGGGCTCACGTGGTTATTACCGTATAATTCAAACGTATATTACCGAGGTCAATGGTGGCGCCCCTTCCATCATGCCGACCGGTTTACGCTTCCCGATCTCGCGAATACCTTTCAGTCGCTCTGCAAGGCCGAACAGGATGCCCTTGCGCGCGGCGCATCTCGCGAGCAGGGACTCGACGCGGTGCGCGACTATTTCTACAAGGGACCGATCGCGGACGCGATCGCCGGGCTCCACGAGGAAAAAAAGGGTCTTATCACGAAAGCCGATCTTTCAAATTACAAGGGCTACTGGGAGAAGCCGCTCTCGGGAAAATTCCGCGAGTACACGATATTCGCCAACCGGACCTGGAACCAGGGCGCAATTGTTCCCATGGTGCTCCAGCTTCTCGACGGCGTCGATCTTAAATCCATGGGACACAATTCACTCGAATACATTCACACGGTGCTGCAGGCGATAGAATTATGCCTGGCCGACCGCGAGGCGTTTTTTGGCGACCCCGCGTTCGTCAATGTGCCGGTCGAGGGGCTGCTCAATCCGCGGTATGCCGCGGAGCGGAGAAAGCTGTTCACCCCGAACAGGGCGTTCGGCGCGACGCCGAGGCACGGCGATCCGTTCGCGTTCCAAAAAACGGGCGGCGCGTTCATTTATGAAAACAGAAATATTGCCGTTGCGCGCAATGACGGTGGTCTCTCGTTTGGAAAGGATACGAGCTACATAGCCGTCGTCGACAAACAGGGCAACGCCGTCTCCCTTACGCCCAGCGATTTTCCGGAATCGCCCATGGTTCCCGGAACGGGGCTTACGCTGGGTACGCGTATGATTCAGTTTTATCTCGATGAAAAACATCCTGACGGTCTCATGCCCGGCAAGCGTCCCCGCATCACGCCCAACCCGGGAATGGTTTTTAAAAACGGAAAATTCTACATGTCCTACGGAACCCCGGGGGGTGATTCACAGACTCAGGCGATGATCCAGTTTTTCCTGAATCTTGTCGTGTTCGGAATGGACGTGCAGGAGGCGATTTCGGCGCCGCGCTTCATTTCGCTCAACTGGCCCGATTCATTCGCGCCGCATGCATATACGGCGGGAACCATCAAGATGGAACGGTCTTTGTATGATTCGTACGAGCCCGCGCTCGCGAAAATGGGCTATACCGTTCTTCCGCTCGGCAATTGGGACAATAAGGTGGGCGCGGTCTGCGCGGTCATACGCGATCCGTCCACCGGAACGCTCACGGGCGGCGCCGACCCGCGCGAGGAATCATGGGCCGAGGGTAAATAGCTTTATCCCCTCCTCTCTTCTATCCCCACCGCTCCCGCCCATTGCGACCTAGAGACACGCTTCCCGCGGGAAATATGTCCCGGTATGCCTTCCACGGGGGATGTGAGACAAAGAGGGGTGGGGGAGATGACTTAAAGCAGGCATTCCCTGTTTAGATCGATTTTGCTTATAAGCTAAAATAGTCATAACTATTTTAGCTTATAAGCAAAAATAGTTGACATCGCAAAAACAGACCCGTATGTTTTAATTCATGAGAGACAGGTACCTGCACCGCCATATAGCCGAGGACCTCAAGGAAAAAATGGTCTTTATTGGAGGACCGCGCCAGGTCGGCAAGACAACCCTGGCGGAGAAAATAATAGGCAAAACATGCAAATCGGCGTACTTCAACTGGGACAACCGCGCAGACCGGAAAAGGATAATGGCATCCGAATGGCCCGGGGACGCGGAATTGGTGATACTCGATGAAATTCACAAATATTCGAAATGGAAGAACCTAGTCAAGGGAGAATACGACAAACTTAAAGATACCTATAAATTTCTAGTTACCGGAAGCGCCCGGCTCGACCTGTATCGCCGCGGGGGTGATTCCCTGCAGGGACGTTATCACTACTACCGTCTTCACCCCTTTACCCTGCCCGAATTACATGAAACGCTAAACACGTTCGAGCCCTTCGCTGCGCTGACTGTTCCGGAAAGCAAATCCGGAGCCGAGCTTGCGGCCCTGGAAACCTTTGGGGGTTTTCCGGAACCCCTGCTGAAAGGGAACATGCGCACCCTGAGAAGATGGCACAATGAAAAGATAGAGCGTCTGTTCCGGGAGGATGTGCAGGACCTCATGCTTGTCCGGGATATCGGCAGCATGAAATTGTTGTGCGATAGTATTCCCGCGCGGATCGGATCGCTATTGTCTATTAACTCCCTGCGGGAAGACCTGGGAGTAAGCCACAGGGCGGTATCCCATTGGATCGATGTTCTTGAGTCGTTCTATTATGCGTTCAGGGTTTATCCCTACGCGGGTAATAATATCCGCTCCCTTAAAAAAGGGCCTAAGCTGTATCTGTGGGACTGGTCGGAAGTGATCGAGCCCGGGGCGCGGTTTGAAAACCTCGTTGCTTCCCATCTCTTAAAGCTCGTGCACTTCCTGTACGATGCCGAAGGATACAAATGCAATCTCCATTTTCTAAGGGACAGGGAAAAACGTGAGGTCGATTTCCTTGTCACGGTCAATGATCGGCCGTGGTTCGCCGTCGAGGCGAAAAGCTCGGATGATTCGCTCGCTCCCTCCCTGTCGCATTTCAAGGATAAGCTGAAAATACCCTTCGTATATCAGGTCGTGCGCAAAGACGGCGTCGACTGGTTGAAGGACGGGATACGCATTATTTCGGCGGATAAATTTTTAGAATCGCTCGTTTGATTTGTAGTTGCAGAACCCGGGGAATTCCGGCTTGACACATGCCGCCTTATGTCGCGGAGTGCAGGAGCGGCCTGGCCGCATATCACCGCGCGCGCAACGGCGCGGTGAACTCCCCAATAACCGGCGGTAGATATGAAAAAGTTCCTGATCGTGCTCACACTCATTGGATTGATCGCAACATCCGGCCCGCTTGCCGCACTGGAAATGGACCCGAATCTGGACATGATCTATTCAGGCGCTTCGTTCAGCGCTTTGCTGAAGTTCGACATCAATGACCAACTGCAGGCGGTGTATTTCTCGGCAAAAGGCGACAAGTGGCTCGAGTACGAGATCATCGGCAATGACTACGCGGGCGAGGGCAAGGGCTGGGTGTACAAGGTCCAGGATGGCATGGGCAACCAGTACACCATCAAGCGCCCCGGCCTTGACAGCAACATCACCATGAGCGGGGGCGGCGGAAAACCCGTCACCCTTGTCCGGAAAAAGTAACGACCGTCACCGGGAAGCGGAAACCATGAAGCGCGCCGATCTTGTCGCCTATCTCGACTCCTACCTCCGCACGGCGGAGATTAGGGACGAATCACAGAACGGCCTGCAGGTCGAAGGGCCCGGCGAGATTACGACAATCGCGGCGGCGGTCGATGCATCGCTCGCCTCGTTCGAAATGGCCGCCGAATGCGGCGCGCAGATGATCATCGTGCATCACGGGCTTTTCTGGAGAGAACCCCAAACCATCACGGGCGCGCACTACACGCGGATAAAAACGCTCATCGAGCGGGGAATATCGCTCTACGCATCGCACCTTCCGCTCGATCTTCACCCCGAGGTGGGCAACAACGCGGAAATCGCGCGCATCCTTTCGATCGAGAAACGGCAGCCGTTCGGCGAGTATCACGGTGTCTCGATCGGGTGCGGAGGAGCGCTTCCGGAGCCGCTCGATCCACACGCGGTAGCGGCGCTGCTTTCCGGCGGCACCGGTTCGGAATGCATGGTGCTCGCCAATCGCGAAGCCTCGTCCAGGGTGGCGATCGTTTCGGGCGGGGGAACGTTCGCCCTCGACGAGGCGGCGCGCGCGGGATACGACACGCTCGTTACGGGCGAGACGAAGCACTCGTCCTTCCACGCGGCAAGAGAATTTGGCATAAGCGTCATCTTCGGGGGGCATTACGCGACCGAAACGCTGGGCGTAAAAGCGCTTGCTGCCCACTGCGCGCGGAAGTTTTCCCTCGCGAGTCACTTCATTGATCTTCCGACGGGGATGTAGAATCTCTATCCCCTCTATCTCTTCAATCTCCACATCTCCCACTCTTACACGCCTTTTTCAATACGACACGAACACGATGTTGCACCGCGCCATCTTCCGGTAGAATTCGAGCGTAGGTTTTTTCTTTGCCGGGGCGAAGAAGAGCTCGTCGAAACCGTTCCAGATGGTGAACCAGCCGGCGGGTTCGAGCAGCACGAGGAACATGTGCGCGGCGAGGTTTTTCTCCTCGATGAGCGAGACGAGTGTTGCGACGGTAAGGATGACGATCGCGATCCCCACGAGCATGAGTCCCTTCAGGCGCATGCGCAGCAGGTCTTTCCGCGCCAGATCAAGCCGCGCGCGAAAGTACAGCTTGAGCCGCTTGCGGATTATCTTTTCGGTTTTCGTTTCGCGCCCGGCGCGCGGGACCAGGAGGTTGAGCTCGTGGGTGGCGGGGAACTTCTCATCGCTCACCTTTTGCGCCTCTTTCAGGAAATCGTCCGAGAGAACGCGCTCCGAGTAGGGACGCGGGTCGAAGTCCGAGAATATGTCGTCGTATCCGTCCAGCCAGATGCTGATCTCGGACATCTTGAGATGCTCTTCCCTGCGGCGGTATTCGAGACCGGGATCGGGGTTCGATAGGTTCATAGGTGGTATCGGCGAAGCCTGTAGTATTAATGTACTTCTACAGGAGCTCCAGCGTCAAGGCGTGCGCCAGGGGTTCCACGCGGAATTCCAGGGTGAGACCGGGATGGCGTGCCCGCAGCCATTCGAGATTTTCTCTCCCGCCGCCAAGATATTCGCCCGCCTTTCGCTCGGGGAGCACCAGCACAACGCGTTTCGGGTGTTCCAGGCGCCGCTCGTCAAGCGCAGCGGCAAGCAGGCTTTCCGCCTCGCGCCTGCGAAGTCGCGCGCGGACCAGGAATCCGAAGGCCGGATGATAGGGGCCCGATACGATGCGCGCCGCCTCTTCCGGACGAAGCGGGTGGAGTCCGGTCCGGATTACGGGGACGCCTTCGCACGAAAATTCGCCGGTCATGTCGGCGGCGGTTTCTACCGCCTGTTCTAGGGTGAGCGGGACGTAGCGCCCTTCGCGGAAAAGCGTCTCGAGCCCGGTGCCGGGAAGCACGACCACCGGGTAGATGCGCGCGCCGTCCGGGTTCATGAGCGCCGCCTCCCGCGCCGAACCGACGGCCTTTGCATGCGTGTCCCCCGGGAGCCCGCACATGAGCTGGAGGACGCACCGCATCCCCCTGCCGCGTACGGCCCGGAAGGCCCTGCGTATGTCCTCCGCTGAGTGTCCCCGGTCCGCCAGGGAAAGCACCCCGTCATCCAAAGACTGCGCACCGAGCTCGACCGTGTCCACGCCGTACTCCGCCAGCAGTTCGAGCGCCGGTTCGTCCACGCAGTCCGGGCGCGTCGATACGCGAATGCCGTGCACGGTCCCGGCCTCCAGGAATTCGCGGGCCGTCCCGAGAAGCGCGCGCTGCACGGACGGGTTTATGGCCGTAAAGCTTCCCCCGAAAAAGGCCACCTCGATCCGCCGTACGCCCGGCTGCACGGTCCCCAGGTAGTGTAGAATCAGCCCGCGCACCTGGTCCGGGGTTGGCGTATCGGCCCCCCCTGCCGTTACCCGCTGGTTGCAGAATACGCAGGTGTGCGGGCAGCCCAGGTGGGGAACGAATACCGGTATGGTTATTTGGGTTTTAGGCATCGGGATCCGGTCCTTCAGGGCGGGGAAAAATGGATTGTATCCGGGTTTCTGTGTTGCGTTTTTTCATTGATTGAGCTATGCTAAACAACTATTATTTCTGTGGGAATTAAGGATCCGGGTGAGCCGGCGGATTATTCAAGTTCAATTTTTATACACATGAGACCGATCGAGGATATAGTATGAAGATTACGATTAAAAAGCTGCTTATTTTCGCGTCTATAACTATTCTGCTTGTGGTCATTGGACTCGGCCTCATGTCGTTCACGTTCGAGAAGGGTATCAGTTCCCAGGCGGGGGAGGCGTTCCGATTCCAGGACGAGAGCCTGTTTTTTAAAAGCCGCCTGATCGACCATCTCTCCTGGGTGAACAATCTCCAGGAATCCATATCGATGAAAAAGCCGTTCACCGGGGAGCTGGATTATCACAAGTGCGGGCTCGGGAAATGGTACTATTCGTTCAAGGGATCGCCCGCATACCTGAGTCTGGGGGACGAGCAGCGCGGCATCATCGACGCGGTCGAGCCGTTCCATATCCAACTTCACGAATCGGCGGCGAAGATCATAGCGGAGGAGAACAAGGCCGCGGCCATCACCATCTACGCGAACGAAACGAAGAAAAATCTCGAGGAATTGCGCAAGCTCTTCGATCGTCACATGGCGATCAACGACGACATGGTGAAAGTCAACAAGGCTGCAATGGAGGGATTCAGCCGTACCTCCGGCTTCCTGACGATCACGGTGATCCTGGTTCTCGCGGCGCTCCTGGGGTTTGGCGCCGTGCGCGTGATACGGTCGATTACCCATTCCATATCGGTGTTTTCGGGGGGCTTCAGCCGGGCTGCGGAGGGGGACCTGACCACGAGCATCGAGCTCGGATCCCGCGACGAGCTGGGCATGCTCTCCCTCACCTTCAACGATTTCATCGCGAGGGTGGGCGAGGCCGTGCGGGAGATGAAGGAGATGGCGGTGACGCTCACCGCGTCGTCCGCGACATTGTCCTCCGCGTCCGTGACCTTCGCGGAAACCGCGCAGACCCAGGCCGCGAACTCGGAGGAGATCACCGCGACGGTCGAAGAGATATCGGCGGGCATGGATTCGGTCGCGAACCACGCGGAGGAGCAGTTCGGCAGCATGGGCTCGCTCGTGGGACGGATTGGCGAGCTCTCGCGCATCATCATCGAAATGGGGGAACAGGTGAAGTCGTCGCTCGACCTTTCGCGCGGCATCGCGGAGAAGGCGAAGTCCGGGGAGGCCACCCTCGCGGGGATGAGCGACAGTATGGCGAAGATCCGGGAAAGCTCGACCGAGATGACGGGCATCCTGAACATCATAGGGGATATATCGGACAAGATCAATCTCCTGTCCCTGAACGCCGCGATCGAGGCGGCGCGCGCGGGAGACGCGGGGCGCGGATTCGCCGTCGTGGCCGACGAGATTTCCAAGCTGGCGGACCAGACCGCCTCCAGCGTGAAGGAGATCGGGAACCTCGTGCGCGTGAACGAGCAGGAGATCGTGCACGGCAAGACGGACGTCGAGGGCACGGTGAGCGTTATCAGTGAAATCATAAGCGGGGTGGGCTCGGTAAGCACGCTCATGGCCTCGATCTACGATTTCATGCGCAGGCAGATGGAAACGAACGACCAGCTTGCCCGGGAATCGGGGGGCGTGAAGGAGCGCGCCGGTGAAATCCGCAACGCGACCGCCGAGCAGAAAACGGCGGTGACCGAGATCGTGAAGTCGATATCGAACATCAGCGCACTCACCCAGGGCGTCGCATCGAACGCCGAGGAGATATCGGGCAACGCCGAGGAAATTTCCGGCATGGCCGAAACGCTGAAGCGAAGGGTGGATTACTTCAGGGTGTGACGCGGTTTAAGGTGCCGGGAAAGGCATGTTTAACCGCGAATAGACACGAATGGACGCGAATATCGATCCCCCAATTCGCGTTCATTGGCGTTCATTCTCGGTTTATGTAATTAATTCGTCATCCCCGCTCGCGGAGGGCGAATCTCCATGGGCTTCCTCCATGCAATGCGCATGACCGGCCTTTAGCGCATAATCCGAACACATAGTTATACATCCCCCTGCACCCGGTTCCTTTGCGCATAATTCAAATATCGTGTCCTCTTCCGGACACGGTGTCCACGGAATTTTAGTAATATCAACGCCCAACAGCCTTTTTCCAATAGAATACCATTGACAAACCTGTTCGAAAAAATACATTTATTGGCATAGTGTTCGAATATAAGTGTAAATAAAGCCGAAAGTGTAAGCTTTCGGCCTTTATTTTCGACGGGGAGGTCTCTCATGCGGGCTGGTATCGACGCGGGCAGCAAGTTCCTCAAACTCATAATTCTGGACGATTCCGGCGCGGCGCGGTTCACCTGCCGCGAACACAGGGGAAGCCCGGAAACTACGCTTGCGGAGCTTCGCGCCGGCGGTGAGCTTCCGCATGACGGCGGCGTCGCCGTCACCGGGCATTTCGCGCACAATCTGGCGGCGGGATCGCGGGGGTGGACCGTCATGGATGACGCGGCGGCGCTCGTCGAGGCGGCCCGCCTGCACGCGCCCGGATGCCGGCATATCGTGAGCGTCGGGGCCGGTTCCATCAACTGCGTGGACCTGGACGAGTCCGGGGGATTCCGTGCATACCGGGAGAATTCGCTGTGCGCCGCGGGAACGGGAAGCTTCCTGGACGAGCAGATGCGGCGCATGGGCTTCACCTACGAGGAGCTCTCCGGTATGGACGTGGACGAGTCGCCCTGCGAGATCGCCACGCGCTGCGCGGTCTTCGCGAAATCCGACATAATCCATCGCCAGCAGGAGGGTTATTCGCGCGCGCAGATGTGGTCCGGGCTCTGCCGGGGCGTCGTGGGGACGATGCTGCGCACCGCGTTTCACGGCGGCGACCCCGCGGGCAGCGTCCTCTTTTGCGGCGGGATGTTCCTCTCGCGGCACGTGCGGCACTGGACCGCGTCCGTTCTCCCCGGCGCGGTGTTCCGCGAGAATGGAAATTTCTTTCCCGCTATGGGCGCGCTCTCCCTCGCGCAACGCGGCGTCCCCGGCGCGCGGCCAAGGCCGGAAAAAACGGCGGAAGACGGGCGGGGGGCCGATAGGCCCAGGCTGGAGCTCGCGCGCTCCCGGCACGAGATGCCCGGCGCGATGAACGAGTACGCGTTAGACGGGAACGAGGTGCGCATCCACACGGAGATCGACCCGGGGGCGCGCTACGCCCTGGGGATCGATATAGGCTCGACCAGCACCAAGCTCGCCCTCGTGGACGCGCGCACCCGCGAGGTCGCCGCCGACATCTACCGCAAGACGGGGGGCGATCCCACGGCGGCGGCGCGGGCATTGTTCCGGGCGCTGCGCGGGATCGTGCGCGATGAGGCGCGGATAACCGCGTCCGCGACCACCGGCTCGGGGCGCAGGCTCATAGGCGAGCTCGCGGGGGCGGAGCTCATCGTGAACGAGATCACCGCGCACTTCCGCGGGGCCGCGGAATGCGATCCCGGTATCGAGACGATTTTCGAGATAGGCGGCCAGGACGCGAAATACATCCGCGGCATGGGGGGCGCCGTCCAGGACTGCGCGATGAATTACGTGTGCGCGGCCGGGACCGGCTCGTTCATCGAGGAGCAGGCTTCGCGCCTGGGATTCGACGTCAGGGAGATCGGTGAGCTTACCAGGGGCGCACAGGTCCCGCGCGCGAGCGACCGCTGCACGGTTTTCATGGAGCAGGACATCCACGCCCTGTTGAGGGAAGGACACTCGCGCGAGGAAGCGCTCGCGGGCGTTATGTTCGCGGTCGCGAAGAACTACCTGCACCGCGTTGTGGGGCAGCGCCCCATAACCGGCGACAAGGTGTTCTTCCAGGGGGCGACGGCCCGCAATCGCGGGCTCGTCGCGGCGTTCGAAATTCTGCTCGATCGCGAGATCGTCGTCTCCCCTCACTGCCACGTGATGGGCGCGTACGGGGCCGCCCTCCTTGCGCTCGAGCGCGCCGAGGCCGCGGAGCGGACGTTCCGCGGGCTGTCCGTGTTCGAGGACGAGATTTCGCTCGAGTATTCGCGGTGCGAAGAGTGCGCCAACAAGTGCCAGGTCACGCACGCCCGCGCGGGCGGCGCCCCCGTTTCATGGGGACGCATGTGCGGAAGGGAGGAAGGGGGCGATGCCGCCGGGACGCGCACGCCCGATCATTTCACCAGGGTAATGCGCCTTTCCGGGCGCCCCGCGGCGAAAGGCTCGGCAGCGAAAACGCGCGGGCGCATCGGGATACCCATGACGCTTTCGATGTTCAACTATCTCCCGCTCTGGTCGGGATTTTTCAAGGCGCTGGGATTCCAGGTCGTGACCTCGGGAAATTCCGATGCAGGGCACAAGGCGCGCGGCGCGCGCATCGCGCAGTCGGATTTCTGCTTCCCCGTGAAGATGGCCCTCGCGCACGCCGAATCGCTGTGCGATTCGGGCGAGGCGGACGCGGTCTTTTTTCCCACGGTCATAAGCGAGAAGAACCAGGAAAACGGGATGCCGCGCGTGTTTTGCCCCTACGTGATCTCGTTTCCC
This sequence comes from Spirochaetota bacterium, assembly GCA_004297825.1. Taxonomy (NCBI): domain Bacteria; kingdom Pseudomonadati; phylum Spirochaetota; species Spirochaetota bacterium. The sequence continues at coordinate 137,252 of SCSX01000068.1, read as the reverse complement.
TCGCTCGTGCGGCACGCGATGGACGCGGGCCTTCCGGTCGTCGCGCCCGCGCTCGACTTCAGGCTGGACGAGCGCCACGCGACCGAGGAGCTCACACGGTCGCTCGCGTCCTGGGGCGTGGAAGCCCGCGAGGTCCGCGACGCGTACCGGGCCGGGATGCGCGATCTTGACGCATTCTTCGCGGCGCGTTTCGAGTACGGAAAACGGCTGACCGCGCGCATCGCGCGGGAGGGAGGGACGGGCATTGTCTTCGTGGGAAGGCCCTATAACCTGTATGATCGCGTCATCAACCTGGGTCTTCCCGAACGGTTCCGCGCGATGGGCGCCCAGGCCTTTCCCTTCGAGGCGCTTATCGACCCCGCGGACGAGGGCCCGGAAATCCACCACATGTACTGGAACTACGGTGAGCGCATCCTTTCGTGCGCCGATAAAATCCGCGACATGGACGGGATATACCCGATCTACTTCACCAATTTCGGCTGCGGGCCGGACTCGTTCATCCTTTCACGGTTCGAAAAGCTCATGCGCGGCAAGCCCTACCTCATCATCGAGCTCGACGAGCACGGATCGGAGACAGGCTACATCACGCGGATCGAGGCATTCATGGACGTCGTGCGCGCGGAGCGCGCGCGGGGCGCGCGTGCGCCGCGCGTGCGGGAGCGCTTTCATTCGGCGTGGACGGGGAGGGGCCGCAAGCTCTGGATCCCCGCCATGCACGAGTTTGCGCCGCGCTTCACCGCGGCCGCGTTCCGCGCCTGGGGCTTCGATTCACAGGCGCTTCCCCTCGAGGATGAGGCTGCGCTCGAGGCCGGAAGGCAGGGTGTGCGCGGCAGCGAGTGCCTTCCCGCGCACACCACGATCGGGTCCTTCATGCGGACCTTACGAAAAATAGGCGCGCGTCCCGAGGAGCACGCCCTCTTCATGCCCACCGCCGAGGGTCCCTGCCGTTTTGGGCAGTACACGATCCTTCACCGCGGGATCCTGGAGCGGCACGGGTTTGGCGCGTGCGAGATATTCTCGCCCACCTCCGTGAACTCATACATGGGAATGCCCGACAGCCTGCGCCTCTACCTGGGGGATTCCATCACCGCCGCCGAGATGCTCTACAAGGCGGTATGCCGGGTGCGCCCGCGCGAGATCGAGCCCGGCTCGACCGACCGCGCCGCGGAATCGGCGCTTGAAATCCTCGAGGCGGAGGTCGAGCGCAAGGCGGACCTTATCGATCCCACGAAGCGCGCGATCGAATCGATCCTCGCGGTCCCCGCGCGCGACGTGGAGCTGCCGCTCGTGGGGATCGTGGGCGAGATATATGTGCGCTGCAATCCCTTCTGCAACCGCGACGTGGTACGCGCGATCGAGCACGCCGGCGGCGAGGCCTGGCTCTCGCCCATCATGGAATGGATACTCTACACGCAGTGGATGGAGCGCCACATGGCCCGCGTGAAACGAAGGGGCATGACGGAGCGCGCGGGGGTAGCCCTCAAGACGCGCTATCTCTTTCACCGCGTGCACCGCTTTGAAAAGGCGCTCGCGCCGCTTTTGCCCGGGAGGATGGAGCCGCCCGTTGGAGAAATACTCGACCTGGGAAAGGAATACTTCCCGCTCATCTTCGAGGGGGAGGCGATCGTCACGGTGGGGCGGGCGCTCAGGTTTATCAACGACGGCGCCGCCATGGTCGTCAACTGCGCGCCCTTCGGTTGCATGCCGGGGAACGTCACGAACGCCATTTTCCAGAAGCTGGCCCCTGGGCTCGCGGCGCCGGTGCTCACGCTCTTCTACGACGGCACGAGCGATCCGAACAGGATCGCGGAGGTGTACCTGCGTAACCTCGCGGCGGGGCAGAAAGAATCACTGCGCAGGGAGGCTGTATAACATACCTTGCCGCGGACAGTCGGCACCCGCGGGGGATACGTTTTACTGGTCGTTCCGCAGCAGCGTCACGGTAGCCTCGGGCGGGAGAATGGAGAAATAGTACGCAAGCGCTGCCGCCATGCGGCCGCCCATCTCCGCGAATGCCGCATCTGCGCCGGCCTCGGAGACCCTTTTTTCTTCGGCGAAGAGCGCGGATCCGTCGATAGCGCTGATTGCGTTCACCTGTAAGTAGATTTCTCCGCCCTCCCTGCGCGCCTCAACCCACACGAGGGCACCGGAGCCAAGGTTCCTCGCAAGCGCAAGCGCGCGTACGGGATCGGCACATGATCCAATGTCAGATTTCATTGCACGCGCCATGAGGTCGATTTCCGCCGCGGGCACGATCAATATTTCGGGATTGGCGGCAAGCATTCTCTGGATAACACCGGAACCGGTGGAAGAATAATTACCGCACCCGGGAATGAGGAGGACCTTGTCATCGGCGAACGCCGCAACCGAGGTGATGAGGACGAGAAGTACGACTATGAGTCGCGCGCATGTTGACATTCGAGACGCCGTGTTATCGTTCATTGATAATCCCCTCCATCGCATATCCGGGCATGGCTTCCGCCAGCATGTTTCGTGCCTCATCCGAACCGGTGCTTGAAGGTGCGGTCAGCAGGATGCGCACGCAGTAATCGGCCGCCAGGCACTTGTTTTCGAATGTCGAGAGGCTGGGCGGCACGTTGCGCATAACGTACCTTAATAGATTGGCGTCTTTCCCGATTTCCCGAAGGATATCATCCGACGTGTTTTTACGCGCGGATTCCCTGGCTTCGCGGAGGAGATCGTCGTCCGGACGCAATTCCGCATTCTTGGCCGTTATGCCCACGCGATCGCAATACTCGCCCGGGTCTATCGACGTGGCCGTGTGCCGGGAGGTACCCTGGATCGCGAGTGAATGAATGACACCCTTCCCCGGGGAGAAGAATTCCACCTTGAGATCGACCACGGCGGTTTGGGTATTCTCGGTCTCGTTCCAGTAAGCCTGGCGGACATCGTCCCCCATTATTGTCTGCGGTATGGTGGAAAGAAAAATCCGCGCCACCTCCAGCGCCTTTTCGGCGATATCGACGGCCGAGTCATTGACGTGCATGCGCATCGCCCTCATCATCTCCACCGAGGTCCGTGCCGTTGACACCGCGGTTTCCGCGGTGCTCACCTTTTCAAGGGCGGAGATGTACTCGGGATTTTGAACTTCTATGCATTTCTGGCAGTACACGAAATTCTGGGTCTTGGGATTGGATGTCTGCTGCAACGGCTCCATGCGTATGCTTTGCACGGAAATGCCAAGGGCGAGATCGGCCCCGTTGAAAGCCGGTCGGGGGATAGACACGATCGCTACTTCCCCTGCAAGGTATCCGCTTCTTATATCGATAATATTTCCCTGTTCCACCATGATCTGGCGCAGGTCAGTTTCTACATTAGACGTTAACGCAGCCGCATCCGCCGCGTTCTGTCCTTCGTCGCGCGGGGTAATCGCGACGGTCAGGAGCGGCATGTTTTTCGCGCCGCCGACAAGCGCGTTATACTTGTTCCGGTAGTTCAGATCCTGTGCCGCGTTCTTGAAGCGAAGGACCTGCGCGTATTCCAGCGCCGCGGCGCCTAAGAGCATTTTGGTTTCAAGCTGGTAGGCGTTTACCAGGTGCCGGTTCATGTAATACGCCGATCCCTCGATGATGCGCGGATTGGTGGGATCCATGCCCATCGCCAGGCGGAATAGATTCTCCGTTTTGGAGCTGTCGGCATCGCGGCTTCGCGCCTGTTCCGCCTCCTCGTGGGCCTTCATCCCCGCAATTATCCGGTCCGCCGATTCAGTGAAGCTCCTGTTGTAGTTCCTGCAAATAGTAAACGCCGCCGCTGCAACCTCATAACCGCCCGTGTCACGGTTTCTGAGTCCCACGTTGTACAACCTCCTAGCCATCGAATCGTGGGCCGCCACCCGCTTGATGAGATCGAACTGGGCGCGTTCATAGCGCGTGGTGAAATCGGCCAGCGTCTTGTCTTTTTCCTCGAATTCGAGTTTGACCGTCGCGAACCAGACATTCTTCCTTAAAAATTCTTCGCTCAGGTTGAATGCCTTTCTTGCCTTGTCGAAATCCGTTCGCATCGTCAGGAGCAGGGGCCGGCGCGCGTCGACGCGCCCCCGCATTGCCTCGATCTCGCTCACTTCGACGATTGACTGGTTGATGGGATCGATCCCTTTGAGAATCGCCGCGATATTCCCGAAAAACACCAGGTAGGCATCCCTGTCCTCCTGGTTCTCCTGGAGATAGGTGACCGTGTACATCCAGCCGTCCTCGTAATTCTGGTTCCGTATGGACGACGATGCGTCGCTTTTCGCCCCAATGCAGGACGGGAGACTCAAACACAGGATGGTGAGAAGCGCCGGGACTGTCTTTTTATATTTCATGTCCGGACCTCGATGGATGGTGTTGAACAGTATTCAGTAATGTATGTTTATTTTAAAAAAAGGATACTATATATCTCCCATTGTCAAGATAAATCCTCACAAGTGAGCGGAAAACAGAGCATCGTGTTTCCGTTCGGCAGGAGATGGAGGGACGCGGTACGGCCTTCAAAGGATTTGCGGCAGCCCCATGCAAGCAGCAATCGCCATCAGATTATGCCGTGGATGATAATGCTTGACAGTCTAAGGCAGCATAAAACCATGCAGGCAGCATTTTCTGGTTGAGAGTCCCGCGTCGTGGTACACTGTGACGAAAAGAACACAGGGGGGCAGATTATCATCCTGCCGCGCATTGGCGCCATCGTTTCGACCGACGACCTCAAGCGCCGCACGCATCACCGGAGGAGTGAATATGAGCGACGACATCTACCTGAAACTCGCCGAGGTGCTCGGTTCCCTTCCGAACGGTTTCCCGCGCGCCCAGAACGGCGCTGATATCGATCTATTGAAGAAGGTCTTCGAGCCGCACGAGGCGGAGCTCTTTTGCGCGCTGAAGCTGCGTAAGGAGACCGTGGACGAAATTGCCATGAGGACGGGGCGCGACGAGGCTTCCCTTGGGGAGCGCCTCGGGGCGATGTGGGAGCGGGGGCTCGTGGACTGCGATCCCTCCGGCCCCGCGCGGCGCTACGGCCTGGTGCCGTGGATACTGGGACTTTACGAGCTGCAGAACAAGCGCCTGGACGAGGGTTTCGCGCGCCTGCACGCAAAGTACATCAAGTCCGTGGGGCCCTATTTCCTGGCGCCGCGCCCGCACATGATGCAGGTGCTCCCCATCGAGAAGGAGCTCACCCCCGCACACGACGCGACCCCCTACGAACAGGTCTCCGCGATCATCGAGCGCTCCGTCTCGTTCGCGGTGAACGACTGTATCTGCAAGAAACAGATGTCGTTCCTGAACCGGGCGTGCGACAAACCGCGCGAGGTGTGCCTCTCGGTATCGGACAAGCCGGATTACTTCCGGGGACACCCGCTGGTGAAGCGCATCATCACGCGCGGGGAGGCGCTCGAAATCCTCCAAAGGGCGGAGGAGGCGGGCCTGGTGCACATGACCACCAACACGCGGCACGGCCAGTTCTTCATCTGCAACTGCTGTGGGTGCTGCTGCGTCCAGTTAATGGCCGCGCGGTTTGGGCTCCCGGATACGGTGAACGCGCATTACTTTGCGCGGATCGACGAATCACGCTGTAAAAACTGCGGTACCTGTTCCGAAACGCGATGCCCCATCAAGGCGATCGACGCCGTCGAGAACGCCCGCAGGGTGAACACCGCGCGCTGCATCGGCTGCGGGCTGTGCGCATCGGCCTGCCCGGAGAAGGCGATCGTCCTCGTCAGGAAGGAGGCCGCGCTGCAGGCGGAGCCGCCCGAGGACGAGATGGACTGGTACCGGGCCAAGGCGCGCGCCCAGGGGCTGGATATCACGCGCTTCGAATAGGGGCGCGCGCGATCTTCCGTGAAGCGTATCGGACCCCCCGCCCGAGAGGGCTAAAAGTAATTGACGGTCTATGATCTTTCTTTACCATATTAACGTCACTATATAGAAAGGCCCTCGGGCGCGCGCGGCGATGACCCGGTAATGCCATGACAAATCTCACGAACCGAATAATCAATGAACGATACCTCGTCGAGGACCTGATCGGGGAAGGCGGCATGAGCGTGGTCTACCGCGCCCGCGCCGTGGATAATCCCGGCAGGCTCTACGCGATCAAGATCGTACGGGACGCCGACTGCTCGCATCGCATCGAGGACGTGATCCGCTTTCACGCGGAGGCGCGGCTGGTCGCGCGCGTGAGCCATCCCGGCATCGTGAAGGTGGTGGAGGTGGGGGAAATCTCTTTGGACGGAGTCACGGGGGTTCCCTACATCGTCATGGAATATATCGATGGCGAAAACCTGCATGCCCTCATCAAGGAAGGCGCGCGCTTTTCGGTGGACGAGACGCTCCACATCGTGTCCCATTTGTGCGAGGCCCTGGCACACGTGCACGAGCTGGGCGTGGTGCACCGCGACCTCTCCCCCGGGAACGTGATGCTCGCCGCGGACGGGGCGGGCGGCAGGCGCGCCATGCTCATCGATTTCGGCCTCGCGCACGTGCGGGAGTTCAGCGAATCGGGCCGCGAGGCCGTAATCGGAACCTTCAGCTACATGTCGCCCGAGCAGAGCGGCATGATGCGCCGCGGCGTCGACGAGCGCTCCGATCTCTATTCGCTCGGGGTGCTCATGTACCGCCTGCTCGCCGGGATGCTCCCCTTTAGCGCGAACGACGTAAGCTCGCTCATTCACCTGCACATCGCCCAGCCTCCCGAGCCGCCCTCGCGCCGCGCGCCCGGCATCCCCATGGTGGTGGAGCGGATCGTGCTCAAGCTCCTGGAAAAGGAGCCGGAGAACCGCTACCAGAGCGCCCGCGGCCTGCAGCGGGACGTCCTGCGCGCGCTCTCGGGGGACCGCGATTTCATCCCGGGGAGCGACGACCGGCTGGAGCGCCTGAATTTTCGCACCAACCTGGTAGGCCGCGAGGCGGAGCTTGCGCGGCTTAAGACGCGCTGGAACGACCTGCTGCGCGGGAGGGGGTCGATATGCCTGATCGGCGGGGAGGCGGGCCGCGGAAAGACGCGCCTGGCCGAGGAGCTCAGGGCGCTCGTCATCGCCGGCGGAGGCACCTTCGCCGAGGGGAAATGCTTCGCCTCCGAGAACAAGAACCCCTACGGGCCCATCATTGACGCCGAAAACGTGTTTTTTAACAAGTTCGCGAGGATGAGCCCGGCCGAAAAGGACGCCGTGAGCGAGCGCGTGCGCGCCCGCTGCGGGGACCTCATGGGGCTGGCGCTCCGGCTTAACCCGCTCGCGCGCGAGATCACGGGCGACACGCCCTCACCGGTGGAGCTGGACCCCGAGCGGGAAAACCGCCGCTTTCTCATGGTGAACGCGGGGTTCATCCTCGCCCTGGCCGGCACGAATGCCCCGCTCGTGATTTTCCTGGACGACCTGCAATGGTCCGACGAGGGCAGCTTTTCGCTCCTGGACGAGATCGCCTCCTCGATCGCGCACGCCCCCGTGATGATCGTCGGGGCGTTCAGGGATAACGAAACGGGCGACGACCACGGCGTACAGAGGCTCATCCGAAGCGCGCGCGATTCCGGCCGGCCCCTCGAGCTGATGAGCCTGCCCCCGTTCGATCGGGAATCGGTCGCCGCCTTCATCGCGGGGCTTTTATACGAGGAGCGCGACCAGGTGGGGCAGATCGCGGACATCGTGTATAACAAGAGCATGGGCAATCCCTTTTTCGCGGTCGAGATACTGAAACAGCTCGTCCAGGACGGCGCGCTCTCACTGGTGAACGGCTCATGGCGCGCCAACGAGGCGCGCCTGCGCAGGGTCAACATCTCCTCCACGATGCTCGACACCGTCATGAAGCGGATCGACGGGCTCTCCGCGCGCGAAAACCAGGTGCTCTCGTGCGCCGCGGTGATAGGCCGCAGGTTCGACATCCGGCTCCTGTTCGAATTGCTGGTCGGGGGTTCGGGCGCGGGGGAAGGCTTCACGCATGACGAGGTGGTGCACATCGTGGACCGCGCCGTCGCGATGCAGCTCCTCGAGGCCGACGCGCAGGAAAAGGGAAAGCTCTTTTTCGTCCACGACAGGATCAAGGAGGCTTTCTATAATAGAATCGGGGAGGAACGCAGGAGGGCCCTGCACCTCGAGATAGCCCGTACCCTGGAGCGCGGGGGGGAGCATTCGGCGTTCGACCTCGTACATCATTTCACCCAGGCGGGGGACGGTGAGGGCGTGCTCAGGTATGCGCTGCCCGCCGGGAAAAATGCGATGGCGAGCTTCGCGAACGAAGACGCGATCGGGTACTTCGCCGCGATGATGAAGATACTGGAGGCCGAAGGCGGCTTCGAATCCGCGCACGCGCGCACGGGCCCACTCCTGCGCGAATGCATGAAGATGACCGGGGAGCTCTTCCTGGTCACCGGCAGGAACGACGACGTGATCGCGCTCTACACGCGCCTCCTCCCGCACCTTGCCGCGGAGCAGGAAAAGGCGTGGGCCTACCGGCAGATAAGCTATGCATATTTTAAAAAAGGCGATTTCGCGAATTCCGAGAAATTCGGCGCCCAGGGTCTCTCCCTTCTCGGGGAGACGCTTCCGCTCTCGATGCCCGCGGTGATCGCGGGGATTTTCAGGGAGTTCGCCGTACATCTCCTCCTCCGGTTGTTCCCTCCGGCCTACAGGGCGCGGCGCCGCCCGGAGAACCTGAGGCTGAAGCTCGTCATTCAGTTCTACCATACGCTGGGTTGGAACTACGCGCTCTCCTCGCTCCTGAAATTCGTGCGCTCCACCCTGCGCATGCTGAACATTTCCGAGAAGAGTATCGGAACCTCGCGGGAGCTCGCGATCAGCCTGCTGGGACTGGGCATGATGTATTCGGCGGCGCCCGTGCGGGGCCTGGCGATGATCTACCTGAAGCGCGGGCTCGATATCGCCCGGAAGATCGAGGACGCGCTGTACATCGCGATCTCCAAGCAGTTAATCGGCACCCATTATTCGTGGGCGGGCGACATGGAGCAGAGCGCGGACTGGCTGGGCAGGGCGTACGCGGATTTCAGGCGAATAGGCGACCTCTGGGAAACGGGGCAGACCTGCAACATAATGAGCGTCAACCAGTACTACATGTCGCGCTACGAGGAGTGCGAGAAATCCCTGTACGAGTGGATCGATATCAGCACGAAGATCCGCAACGACTTCGGGCTGTCCAACGCCTTCGCGAACCTCGTCTGGGTGTACGTCGAGAGCGGCGATTACGCGCGCGCGCGCGAATACGGGCAGCGGGCCATGGAGCTTTCGAGAAGCCAGGGCATCTGGTTCGCGCATTTCCTCGCGAGCGCGTACATGGGGTATTTCTATACCGAGACGGGCGATCATGTGCGCGCGCTGCGCATGACGGAAGCCGCGCGCGGGCTCGACCGCCGGCACAAGTTCACCCTGCGCGTCTATGCGGCCCCGCTCTACGTCTACCGGGCCGAGGCGCTCCTGCGCGCCTACGAGGACGAGCACGCGGCGATGGAAGAAGGCGAACGGGGACGGCGCCTTGCCGAGATCCGCGCTGCCTGCGCCGAGGCGTGGAAGGCCTGCCGGAGCTGGCCCGCGCATCTGGGCCCCGCGCTCCGGGTGCGTGCGCGGTTCCAGGCGCTCGCGGGAAGACCCGCGCGGGCGGAACGGCTCTACCGGCGTGCGGTCGAGGAGTGTTCGCGTGCGGGAAGGCGTTTCGAGCTGGCGAAGACGCTCCTGGAGTTTGGTCTCGTGCTGCGCGTGTCGGGGGACAGGGGAAAGGCAGCCGGGCGGCTCGAATCGGCGCTGCGGCTTTTCCGGGAAATAGCCGCGCGCCAATACGAGCGCAAGGCCGCGGAAAGCGCGGGCGCTGCCGCGGAGGAGCGTGGTCCCATGCAGAGGCTCACCGACCGCCAGAGGCTTTCGTCGATAATCAGGATCAGCCAGGACATGAGCTCGATCCTCCGGCTCGACGTGCTCCTGGAGCACGTAATGGCGCGCGCGATCGAGGTGACCGGGGCCCAGCGCGGCTACCTCTTCATGCACAACGAGCGTACCGGCGCCATAGAGCTCAGGGCCGCCAAGAATATTGGTGAATCCGGCATACCGGAGTATTCGCAGCACATTATAGAGGACGTCTTCCGGCGCGGCAGGGCCATGATCACCACGAACGCGGGGGAGGACGAGGCCCTCACCGAGTTCCGCAGCGTGCGGGACTATGGTCTCAAGTCGATCCTCTGCATTCCGGTTTCCCGGGGCGAACGCATGATCGGGGTATGTTACCTGGACAATCCCCTCTCGACCGGCGTATTCACCGACGATGACGCCGACCTCCTCTCCGTGTTCATGACCCAGGCCGCGATCTCCATTGAAAACGCGGGCCTGTACGCGAATCTGGAGGAGAAGGTCGCCGAGCGCACCCTAACCATAGAGAGCCAGAAGCAGGAGCTCGAAAACCAGATAACCCTTGCCCAAAAGATACAGACGGCGCTCCTCCCCCAGAAAATTCCGCGCATACCCGGGGCGGAGCTCGCCTTCACCTACGCGCCCATGATGGGCGTGGGCGGCGATTTCCTTGACGTGCTGTATGACGCGCGGCGGGGCCTGCTCGGCCTTTTCATTTGCGACGTGTCGGGACACGGCGTGCCTGCCGCCCTTCTCGCGTCCATGGTCAAGATGTCCCTGCATACCTGGAGTGATACCCTCGATTCGCCGGCGGCGACGCTCCGATCGATCCAGCAGGCGCTCGAGGGGAAGATGGGCAGCAATTTTATTACCGCGTGTGCGGGCTGCCTGGATCTGAAAAGCGGGAAGCTCGCGCTTTGCTCGGCGGGACACCCGCGCCCGATCCTCGTGCGCCGCGGGGGTTCGCTCGAAATCGTGCAACTCAAGGGACGCCTCATCCTTGAGGACCTGAAACCGGAGTTCGACGACCGTACGATCCTCCTTGAACGCGGCGATAAGCTGATACTGTATACGGACGGCATCACCGAGGCGCGCAACGAGAACCTGGTGATGATGGGGGACGACGCGTTTTTCGAGATGGCGGGGTCGCTTTCCGGGGAGTCGCCCTCCCGCATGTGCGAGGGGATATACGCCCAGGTCAGGGAATATACGGGCGAGGGGCGGCAGATAGAGGACGACCTGACCATCCTGATAGTCGAGTTCCGCGCGAAATAGCCGGCCGGCCGGCTGAAGACCGGTACGGGGCTCAAGGATCGCCGTCCGCTGCGGACCGAAATAATTAGGACGGCAAAAAATTGTTTGTAATATTACATAAAGATTTTATTTTGCAACCGGTGTGCGCTATATCTGTCTCATAAATCAGTGACATAAACTCGCTGGAACGCCGCCTCCCTTCGATTCTGTGTTGCGGTATACAATAAAATACTGGAGATCTCACCCATGGCCATGAGAATTGCTGAAGAAAAACGCGTCGTAAACCCCGTCCCCGGGGGGAGGGAGTCGATATTTACCACGATCGGGTACCACATTCACGGGGCGATATCGGTCCTGCTCCTCGCGGCGAACACGGCATTCTGTTTCGGACCCCTCATGACTGCGGCCCTGCTGAAGCTTGCCGTTCCGATAGACGGCTGGAGAAAACTTTGCGGGAAGGTCATAAACGGCATAGCCAAGGGCTGGATATCGGTGAATAACCTGAATATCAACCTTACCAAGGGGATTCGGTGGGATGTGCGGGGGATGGACGACCTCTCGATGAAACAATGGTACCTCGTCATCGCCAACCACCAGACCTGGAGCGACATCGTCGTGCTGCAGAAGGTGTTCAACCGCAAGATACCGTTTCTGAAATTCTTTCTGAAAAAAGAGCTTATATGGGTGCCGCTCCTGGGCGTGGCATGGTGGGCGCTCGATTTTCCCTTCATGAAGCGCTACTCCGCGGCATTTTTAAAGAAATTCCCCCACCTGCGCGGCAAGGACATCGAAATCACCCGCAAGGCGTGCAGGAAGTTCGAAAAGATACCCGTTTCCGTGATGAATTTTGTCGAGGGAACCCGCTTTACCGCGAAGAAGCATATCGGCCAGAAATCGCCCTTCAAGCACCTCCTCCGGCCGAAGGCCGGGGGCGTGGGATTCGTGCTCACCACGATGGGGGAACAGTTGCGCAGCATCCTCAACGTGACCATAGTGTACCCCGGCGGCGACACCAGGTTCTGGAGCTTTCTCTCGGGCAGGGTGAGGGAGGTGCGCGTCCTGGTGGAAAAGATACCCATCACCGCCGAACTGCTCGGCGATTACATCGAGGACAAGGAATACCAGGCGCGATTCCAGGAATGGCTGAATACCGTCTGGATCCGGAAGGATGCGCTGCTGGAGACCTAGGTTTATGCGTCCTCGGGCTCCTCGTGGATGTGCACCGTGCACCGCGGGATCGCGGCCGTGATGCGCCGCTCGAGCTCCTCCGCGATTCCGTGAGCTTCCGCGATGGTGCAGTGGGGCGCCACGTGGATGCAGAGGTCGATGAATACGTCCGCCCCCGCGTTCCTCGCCCTCACGTCGTGGTACCGGAGGATTCCGGGCGTCGCCGCGGCGATGCGGCTCACGCTGGGCACGATATCGCCCGGCGCCTTGTCGAGCAGGACCTCTACCGAGCGCCTCCCGAGCCTGTAGGAGACGAAAAGGACGATGAGCGCCACGAGAAACGCCGCGACCGCGTCGGCGAAAAACCAGCCAAAGTTGGCGCACACGAGCCCCAGGAAGACGACGCCCGAGCTCCAGATATCGGTCGAAAAATGAAGCGCATCGGCCTCGAGCGCCTGGCTGTTGTGCGTACGGGCCGCCTTCATGAGGGCGCGCGATCGCGTGAAATCGACGATGACGGAAACCGCAACGACGATATAACTCCACGGGGTAACCTCGATCATCACCCTTCCCGTAATGAGACGGTGCGCTGCTTCGTATATTATCCATGCGCAGGTCACGAGCAGAAGGAGCGTTTCGATAAACGCTGACAGATTTTCAACCTTGCCGTGTCCGTAATGATGATCATCGTCCGCCGGGATGTCCGATACCCTTACGGAGAAGTACGTGATTACCGCGGCGACGAGATCGAGCCCGGAGTGAAGGGCCTCCGAGAGTATGCCAAGGCTCCCGGTAAGCACGCCCACCGCCACCTTGGATCCCGTGAGGAAGACCGCGGCAAAGACCGAGGCGAGCGCGACCCGGGTCTTTGCCCCGCCATCGTTATGCTGTGAGGCCATGTGGGTACCCCCTCTCCATTCCATGGGTGCTCAAATGACAAAAAAGCCCCGCAGAACATATTGTCCCACAGAGCTTTGCCTGCTGCCCGCAAGGGCCCGTCCGCGTCCCGCGCGCGCGGGATCGACTGATCTCGATGATATTTCGAATTCCTAAAGTAAATCAGGAATGTGCCTCGAATTATTGTCAATAATTTTTCAATGATGGGGCAAGACCAAAGCCCCCCATACCCCCCGGCGGGGGGCAACGACATTTGCCAATAATAGAAAATGCATATTCAGAGGATATTTTATGCTTTCGAGAAAAGAAAATACTGGATATGGCTATCCTGATAGTGCAAATATGGCGCCACCGCCGGCCGGGGCCGTGCGAAGGAGAAGCGGATGCGCGAGGTGGCTGCGGGAATATTCATGATCACGGAGAGGGGGGCGTTTGGCGCATTGAAGCCTCCGGTGAATATCTACGTGCTGCCGGGCCCGGACGGCATTATATTCGACGCGGGTTACGGTGACCCGGGATCGGTGCGCCACTTTGTCCGGGAGTTCCGGAAACTGGAATCGATGTACGCGGGCGGCAGTGGGTTCCGCATAACGCGCATCATTCCAAGCCATGTCCATCCGGACCATTTCTCCGGATTGCGCGCGCTCCGCGCCTCGCTCGGCGTTCCCGTTGCGCTCACGGCGAAGATGGCGTCTATCGTCTCGTCGGGGGAGCGCTACCGCGCATCGTACCAGCGCGGGGACTCGATCTTCGGGGACGTGGCCAACTCGCCGCTCAGGCAGCTACTCTATCGCGCGGCCGCCCCGCTGGTTCACCGGTACTACGTGAAGCTCTTCGGAATAAATTTCCTGCCGGACCCTGACCTGATCATCGCGGAACGGGGCCCCCTCATAATAAACAGCGAGGAGTGGTGCATCTTCCCCTCGCCCGGCCACGCGGACGACCATATATCGCTCTACCACGAGGGCAGGGGCGTGCTTTTTTCCGGGGACAACGTGCTCCGCGGCGTAACCTCATGGCTTGGTCCCCCGAAGTCCCATCTCATGGACTACATTGCCTCGCTCGAAGAGATGCTCGCACTGCCGCGCCTGGAGCTCATCCTGAGCGCGCATGGAAGCCCGGTGACGGACCCGCGCGGCCGTATCAGGGAGCTCATCGCCTGGAGGCGGAAGCGCATCGAGGACGTGTGGGCGGCACTCCGCTCGTACGGTGGAAAGGGCGCCACGGTAAGGCAGCTTCTTCGCACGCTCTATCCGGGCGGGGGCGGGGTAAAACGCATGATGGCGGAGGGCTGGGTAGTGCTCACACTCAGGCACCTGGTGAACGCCGGCCGGGCGGAATCCGACGAAGGAAGCCCGACACGGTTTTTCGCGGGGCGCGCCTGAACCGGTGAATGGCGAATCGGCGCCCGAGTCCCTCGACAATCTCGGGATAAACCCCGTCCAACCACAGTCATGGTGAGCGGAGCCGAACCATGCTTTCCGGCGATAAATGTCGCCCTTCGACTTCGCTCAGGGTGACACCCGTGACGAGCGCGGGCGGTGAACTTCCGTTATGTGCAATCCACCTGTTCCCGGGGGATCGCGCGGAGGGCGTCCGCGATTTCTCCCGCGAGAGTCCGGGCCCCTGCGGCCACCCGCGGATCAACGTCGCAGCAGAGCCCGGTCTGCGAGGGCTGGATGCCGACAACCACGATCGCGCAGGAAAGCGTCGCCGAGATAAAATCGATGAGAATGTTCATGGGAAGGCGGTGCGTGGAAAACGAAACCCCGCCGATCTCGTCGCGCGCGATTACGCGCGTGCCGCCGGGCGGGAGCCCGAGCATTGCCGCGTCTATGATGACGAGATGCGACGGATTGAAATCCCGTATCGTGCCGGTGAGGTTTTCGGGAGCGGTGGACCCCCAGTAGACGCCCAGGGAACATTCGTGCACGAGGTCCGGGCAGATGCGTTCAAGTTCACGGATCGCGACGAGGCCCGCGCCGTCGTCGCCGCGCAGCTCGGAGCCCACGCCCAGGACCGCGACGCGTGTCGCGCCTTCAAGGCTCCTGGACAGGCTTTCGTTCTGGCTTGACATTGTACCGGAGCACGAGCTTGCTGTTTTCAAGCTCCGCCAGCTCGAAGTCGTCCGAGAAGGAGAGCGCTTCCTTGTTGCAGTTCTCGGCGCACTGCCCGCAGTAGATGCATTTGCCCAGGTCGATCACCACCTCGAATTCGCGGTCGCCGGTTTTCGTGACCTCGATGCCCCCGGCGGGACAGTCGCGTACGCAGAGCTTGCAGCCTATGCATTTCCGGGGATCGAAATTGAGGCGGCCCCGGAAGCCGTCGGGCATCTTTGAGGGTTCGTGGGGATAGCGCGTCGTCGCGGGCTTCGTGAAAAGCGAGCGCAGAAGCTGCATGGTCATGGCGGCGGGCTTTTTCATCTGACGAGCACCCCTTTGATTACCAGCGTGGCGATCACCTGCGCAAAGGCGACCGTTGAGACGTACTTCCAGCAGAATTCGATCATCTGGTCGATGCGGAATCGCGCGAGCACCGAGCGCAGGAGCGTGATGAGTCCCATGATGAGCGCGAGCTTGAGGATGAAAAACGCGAAGCCGGCGACGGGGCCGTACGAGAGCCCCCAGGGGAAAAATACCGCGGCGAGGAGCGCGGAACCCACGATCAGCTCGATGTTGAGCGTAAGGCGGATGAAGGCATAGAGGCTCCCGCTGTACTCGGTCAGGTAGCCGGCCACGATCTCGGTCTCCGCCTCGGGAATGTCGAAGGGAACCTTCTCGAGCTTGCCCAGGAGCGCGATGAGCGCCACGAAGAAACCGACCAGGTTGAAAAGCCACCAGCCCGTGTGTCCGGCGTAGAATTGCGCGAGCTCGGAGAGCGACCATGTGCCCGCCAGGAGCGCCGATGCGAGGACGGAGAGCAGCAGCGGGACCTCGTACGCGAAGAGCTGGGTGAGCGCGCGCGACGCGCCGATCATGGCGTAGACGCTGCGCGAGTACCAGCCGCCCAGGAAGAAGGCGAGCGTGGGCAGCGTGAGGAGGTACAGCACCACGATAAGATCCCCGTTGAAGGAGTATATCGCCTGCGTCCCCCAGAGCGGGATATAGAAGAACGCCGTGACGGCCGCGGTGAGCGCGACCACCGGCATCGTGCGGAATATCGTCCGGTCGGCGTCATCGGTTATCACCACCTCTTTTCCAAGGAGCTTGATGAAATCGGCGAGCGGCTGGAACCAGGGCGGACCTACGCGGTTCTGGAGCCTGGCATGGAGCTTCCGGTCGATGAACTCGATGACGAAGCTCGTCACCAGCAGGAACAGTATCCCGGGGAAAATGAATATGTAAAAAAGTATCTCGGCCATTGTCTCCTCTCACAATCGCGCGTTACGGCAGCGCGAGTTTCAGCGTGGACGTATCGATGCCGCGGCCGCGGTACCACTCGATACCGTAGCGCCTCAGTTCGTCCCAGTTCATCATGCCGCTCTTTCCCGTGCGCTCGTCTTTCACGATCATGCGGTCCGTGCACGAAAAACACGGGTCGATCGCCGCGATGATGATGGGCGTATCGGCCAGGTAGCGGTCTTCGAGCATCTTCGCGACGGACTGGAGGTTCGCCAGCGTAGGGGCGCGCACCTTGACGCGCTCGGGACGCTCGGTGCCGTTCGCGCGCACGTAGTGCACGTCCTCGCCGCGCGGGGCCTCGTAGCGGCTGAGGGCCTCCCCCGCGGGAACCTTGCGCGGCGCCTTTACGGACACGGGCCCGTCGGGCATGTTCGCGACCACCTGGCGAATAATGGAAAACGATTCCATGAGCTCGAGCAATCGCACGACGGTCCTTCCGTATACGTCCGAAAGCTCGCTTGTGCTCACCTTGAAGTCGAGCTCGCCGTACGCGAGATACGGATCGTCCTTGCGCACGTCGCGCGCCACGCCGGACGCGCGCGCGGTGGGACCCACGGCCCCCAGCCGGAGGGCGTCTTCCTTCGTCAGCACCCCGACGCCAGAAAGCCGCTGTATGATCGTGGTCTCCTCCGTGGCGAGCTTGATGTAGTACTTCGTGCGCTCCTCGACGGCGTCGACAACTTTAAGAATATTCTCGAGCTGTGCGGCGTCGATGTCGCGGCGCACCCCGCCGATCGTGTTGATCCCGTAGTTGACCCGGTTGCCCGTCAGGGCCGCCAGCACGTCGAGCACGGACTCGCGATCGCGCCAGGTATACATTAAGAGCGTATCGAACCCTATTTCGTGGCCGGCGACGCCCAGCCAGAGCAGGTGGCTGTGCAGCCGCTCGAGCTCGGCGACGAGTGTGCGAATGTAGACCGCGCGCCGCGGGATTTCGAGCCCCGCGATTTCCTCGACCGCCTGGATGAACGCGGTCGAGTGCGAGTGCGAGCATATGCCGCAGATGCGCTCGATCAGGTAGATGTCCTGGATGTAGCTGCGGTCCTCGCAGGCCTTTTCGATGCCGCGGTGGTTATACCCGAGGCGGATCGACACCCCGGTGATTTTCTCGCCGCTCACGGAGAGCATGAAACTCTCGGGCTCCTTGAGCGCCGGGTGCTGCGGTCCTATGGGAACGTTTATAGAGTGATCGGACATGGCGGTTACTCCTCGCCTGGTTCGACCGGCGCGCCCTCGGGCCGCCAGTCTTTTCTTAGCGGATACTGATTATCAGGCCAGTCGTCGGGTAGCGGATAACGGTTCCCCTTGGGCAGTCCGTTCACGCATATGCCCAGGAGATCGACGAGCTCGCGCTCGTAAATTTCCGCCCCGTTGAAGAATCGGGCTATGGAATTTATTTCGGGATTGGCGCGCGGGATTTGCGTCGTGAGCGTACACACGATGCCGTTCTCGGTGGCCAGGTGGTACAGTATCGAAAATGTTTCTCCGGTATCGATGCCGGTGATGGTGGCGAGCTGGGTGAATCCCCTGGTCGTCGCAAGATTCTTGAAGACGTTTTCGAACTGCTCGCGGGGCACGGTGATGAAGATGCGCCGCGCGCGCTGGAGCCGTATCGAATCTTTTAAAAAGGCGTATTCGCCGATAATATCCTGTATGATTTTTTCTTCTTCCATTGGAGTGATGCCCCCTTCACGATGGCGCCCCTCAGGCGCTTTTTCCCTCTTCCAGGCTCCCGACCAGCTTGACCACGCCGTCGATTATCGCCTGCGGATTGACCGGACATCCCGGGATATACGCCGATACGGGGATGACCGTATCGATCCCCCCCATGACGTTGTAGCAGCCCTCGAAGACCCCGCCGCTGCAAGCGCAGGTCCCGACCGCGATCACGAACTTGGGGGCGGGCATCTGGGCGTAGATGCGTATGAGCCGCTCCCGGATCTGCCGGGTGACCGGTCCCGAGCAGACGAGCACGTCCGCGTGACGGGGCGTTCCCTTGAGAATCACGCCGAAGCGCTCGACGTCGAAGCGCGGCGTGAGCGCGGCGACGATCTCGATGTCGCACCCGTTGCACGAGCCCGTGTTGAAATGCAGGATCCACGGCGACTTGATCCTGGCCCACGTCATTATTTTTTTGCCGATACCCATGGCCTATTTCTCCAGGAGGATGAACATGCCGATCATCGCGCCGATAATATAGATTACCGCAATCGGGAAACTCGCGGCCGTTTCGGCCGGAACGGTCGAGATGAACAGCGCGACCACATGCAATATAGTGAAATAAAATGCGAAAGGAAAGAAGGTGCTGTAGTCGGGCTGGAGCAGGTGATTCTGTAAATCTTCGCCGCACGCGTACGGCTCCTGGGACGCGCACACCTCCCCGGGCTTCCGGCGCGCGACATGCAGAAAGACCGCGAGCGCCGCTCCCGCGAGGGAGAACACGATTATGAATATGGAAGGCGGCGACAGTATCCAGTGGTCCATTGCCCTACCCCTTTAGATTCCTGAAAAGATTCGCGTCGACGGTGCCGTTGCGCCTGAACACCGAGATCACCACGCCGCTCGCGACGACGATCACCACGACCTCGACGACGATGAGCGTGATCACGAAGGATTGCGCAAGCCCCGTATTGTTGGTGGTCCGGCCCACGAGAATAATGAGCAGCGTGACCGCCTTGGTCACGATCTCGAGGCCTATGAGCGTCCGGATCAGGTTCGAGGTGATGAGAATGCAGTAAAAGCCCACGATCGCCAGGAGCGCCACGAAAATGCCGAATAACCAGAATACGTACACGCTGTCAGTCATGCTTGCGCTCCTTGAACAATAATACCACGCCAATCGCGCCCGCCAATAAAATCGCGATCTGCCCGATCAGGTCCAGGTGGCGCGTGTTCCAGATAATGCTCCGGACGTCGCCCTGGGCCCCCGTTTTAGCCTCCCCGACGACCATTTCGATGGGGATCGAGGTCTGATACAGCAATACCCCCGCGATGATGACCAGGAGGGGGAGAAACCAGAAGCGCCGCAGCACCTCTCCCTCGCGCTGGGTCAGGCGATCCGGGCTCAGGCGGGCGGTGAGGGTGATCGCGCTCACGAATATCACCGATATGAGCCCCGCGCACACGGAGAGCTCGAAGGCGGCCGCCAGGGGCGAATCGAACCGGTATATGATTATGGTCAGGAGCGCGCTTGTCACGGCGAGCCCTATCGCCGAGCGCAGCAGCCGTACGGTGAGAACGGTCCAGAGGGCCGCCGCCGTCATTAACACGCAGAGTATTACGTTTATTGCAAGGTCATCGATCATGCGCGCACCCCGTTCATTTCGCCAGCATCTCGCCGATGGGCATGAGCACCATCGTGTAGATCGGTTTGAAGAATAAGCCCGCGGCTATCGTGATGAGCGCGAGCGATACCGCCGGCACCAGGACCGACAGGCGCGCCTCGCGTATCCCGCCCAGTCCCTCGCGCAGCTTCCCGAAGAAAACCCTGCGCTGCATCGAGAGGAAATAGGCGAGCGTGAGCACACCCACAAGAGCCGCGATCACGGCCGCGGCCGTGTACCCCGTCTGCCACAGGGCGATGATAATCATAATCTTGCTCCAGAACCCCGCGAGCGGCGGGATACCGGCAGCCGAGAAAAATCCAATTAATGAAGTCGCGCCCGTCACGGGCATCTTCGAGGCGATCCCGCCCATGCGGTCCATATCGCGGGTCCCGAGCGAGCCCTCGACGGCGGTGGCGTTCACGAAGAGGAGCGACTTGAATATCGCGTGGTTGAAAAAATGGAACACGGCCCCCGCGATCCCCAGGGCCGATCCTGTACCCAGACCCAGCAGGATGTAGCCCACCTGGCTCACGCTCGAATACGCCAGCATGCGCTTCATGTCCCTCTGCCCCAGCGCGAGCAGCGCGCCCGCGATCGCCGAGACGGCGCCCAGGACGACGATGATCTCGCCCACGGCGCCATCGAGCCTGAATATCGACGTCGTGACGATGATGAGCGTATAGATTCCGGAGACCTTCGTGACGATTCCCGCGAGAAGCACCGATGCGGGCGCCGGAGCCGACGCGTACGCGTCGGGCAGCCACCAGTGAAAGGGAACGATCCCGCCCTTGATGAAGAGCCCGCACATGAAGAAGCCCATCGCGAGCTTTACATAGAATGAATTGCTCGATGCGCCCAGCGCCTCCCTCACCGCCGCGTACGAGGTGCCCTGCGACACCATCATGAGCAGCGCGATCGCGGAGAGGAGCCCCGCCGTCGCCACGGCGGAGAGGATGATATATTTGAACGATCCCTCGAGCCCGTCCGCGTCCCGGTTGAAGGCGATGAGGATGAACGACGAGACCGCGGTGATTTCGATAAAAACGTACAGCGAGATGAGGTCGGCCAGGAGCGCGGTTCCGTTGAGGCCCACCATCGCGAGCATCACGAGGTTGCCGAACTTGAAGCGCTCCTCGTGGTTTTCAATCACCGCGCGTGCCGTAAACAGGCTCGCGGTAACCACGATGCCGATGGAGAGAAGCACCACCTCCGAAAGCCCGCTCATGGTGAGGGTCAAATTAATGTAGCGGTCGAACAGATCCTCGTAGCCGGGAATGAGCCCGCCCATGTGCGCGGCGACTGCGGCGACCTGGACGAGCGCGAGGATCGCGCAGAACCAGAACGAGACGCGCCGGGCCGCCCGGAGGAACGGGAGGTTAAGGACGAGCATAAGGGCAAGGGGCACGATTATCAGAAGGGTAGGCATGGTCTATCTCCCATCATTGCACCAGGTACGCTACCACCGCGGCGGCCCCGAGCAGGCTGAACACGATGTAGAGCGAATAGTTTCCGGTCTGCAGGGCGCGCAGGCGCGCCGTGAACGCGAAGGCCACGGCGCCGGCAAGATGCTCGAATATCCAGTCGATGGCGCGGTCTATTTTCCATAACGTCTTCGCGAAGGACACGAGCGCCTTCTTGCCCAGGTCATAGAAATCGTTGTAGCGGTTTTCCGCACGGTCGTATGCCCATGAGAGCCCGGGGGTGTCGTGGATATGGTCCACGGCGGTGAGCCCGCGGTGCGTGATCTTGAAGCCGGACAGGTGATTCAGGACCGCGCCGCCGAGCGCAACGCAGGTCATTACGATCAGGAATATCCCGGCGCCGCCGTGCGCATCCGCGACCGGGGCGCCGCTCGCCGCGATGGACGGCGCAATGAGCGTCTCGATCGGCCATGCGTTCCACACGCCGAACGCGACGCACAGGAGCGCGAGTACGATCATGGGGACGAGCATCGCGAGCGGAGCCTCGCGCACCTTTTCGGCGCTTTCCTGTTTCGGATCGAAGTAGACCGCGTGTCCCAGCTTCAGGAACGAGGCCGCGGTGAAAAAGGAACCGATAACGGCGAAGATGTAAAAGAGCGGCCCGCGGGCGAGTGCGCCGGCATAGACCATCTCCTTCGAGAAAAATCCGTTGAACGGGGGAACGCCGGATATCGACGCCGCGGCGACCAGGAAGCAGATGCAGGTAACGGGCATCGATGCGCGGAGCCCGCCCAGTTTATCGAGCTCCGTGGTGCCTGCCCGGTGCTCGACCGCACCGCCGGTGAGGAAGAGGCAGCTCTTGTAGATTGCGTGGTTGATCATGTGGAATATCCCGCCCATGATCCCGATCGGGACCGCGGTGCCTATCCCCAGGACCATGTAGCCCACCTGGCTTATCGCGTGGTACGAGAGCAGGCGCTTGTATTCCTTCTGGATGAGCGCCATGAGCACGGCGACGATGATCGTCACGCACCCGAGCGCCATGAGAAGCGTCGAGAGCCAGGAGTCCGGCGTGAGCGCGAAGAGGTCCAGGCAGATGCGGGACAGGAAGTAAATTCCCAGCAGCTTCTCGAGGGACGCGGGAAGTATGGCCATGAAGGGAAGGGCCGCCGCGCGCGCGGCGTCCGGGATCCAGCTGTGGAACGGGATGGAGCCCGCCTTCGAGACCGCACCAATCGCCATGAGGACGAACGCGGCGCTTCCGAGCGCGCTTCCCGTCGCGACGCTTATCTTCGAGATGGTGAGCGTATCGGTCATGCTGTATACTATCGCGATCCCGAGCATCATGCACAGGTCCGATAAACCCACGATGATGAGGGCCTTGGTCGCCGTCCTGTAGGACTTGGGGCTCCCAATCGCGATCATGCCGTAGAGCGGCACGAGGAGCCCCTCCCAGAAAAAGAGCATGAGGAGGAGATTGTCCGATAATACCGCCCCGTTCACCAAACCCATGGTCAGGAGAAAATAGCCGAAGAACTGGTTCTGCTTTTCCTTTCCGCGCATGAACGCCGCCGCGTAGAGGGAGATGAGCGTCCCGAACCCCGATGCCGCGACCAGGATGAACCCGCTGAAGGAATAGAGCCTGAGCGAAAAATCGAGCCCGAAGGGCGCCCAGGGGATCGAAAGCGCCGATTCGCTTCCGAATAGCACGAGCGAAAGCGCGAGGGTGAAGGCGGCGACGCCGAAGGTAACAAGTGCGTGCACGGTGCCCTTGACGGCCTTGAACGGGAGCACCAGGAGGCCCGCGGCGAGCGGGACGGCGATCGGGAGAATGAGATTGAATTCGCTCATTTGACAAGCCCCATGATCTGTTTTGCGGTTTCAAGTCCAAATTCGGCGGGATACTTGATCAAAAGCCCGCCCGCGACCGAGAGAACGGCGAGCAGGGCCACCGAGAACACCATCGTTCCGGAACCCTCCCTGACGAGGATTTCCGGGGAAGGCGCTTCTTTAAGGAAGATCGCGTTGAAAATGCGGAACAGGTACACGAGGGTGAGAAATCCGCAGGCGACGAACGCGATCGCAATCAGCGTATTGCCGCCCGCGAGCGCCCCCGTGATCACCATGTACTTGCTGAAAAATCCGCCGAAGGGCGGGATGCCCATGACGGAGAAGGAGCACAGCAGGAACGAGACTGCCGTCACGGGCATGGTCTTCATGAGCCCGCCCAGCTTTGTGATGTCGCGCACGTGCGTCTTCTGCTCGATTATGCCCGCCGAGAGAAAGAGCCCGGCCTTCGCGATGCCATGCATAAGTATGTATAATAAACCGCCCGTGATGCCTATCGCCGTGCCGGAAGAAAGCCCCAGGAAAATGAAGCCGATCTGGCTCACCGTGGAATAGGCGATGATGCGCTTGATGTCGGTTTCCAGGAGCGCTGCGCCCGCCGAAACCAGCGTGCTCGCGAGCGCGATGACCGGGAGCGCGATTGACCAGAACTCCCCCGGGGACATCGTCGCGACGAAGAGACGCACGTAGGCGTACACGCCGATCTTCACCAGCACGGCCGCGTGGAGGAGCGCCGTGACCGGCGAGGGGGCGACGCCCGCGTCGGGGAGCCATGTGTGGAATGGGAGCGTCGCCGATTTGGCCAGTATGCCCGCGATAATGAGACCCACGGCTATCGGCGATACGGGCTGGGTGAGGAGCTTCTCCTTGATGACCGCGAGCTCGAAGCTGCCCGCCTGCTGTCCGATCATGATGAAGCCAAGCAGCATGAGGAGTGCCCCGAACACCGTCGTCATGAAGGCTTTATCGGCCCGCCTGACGAACGCCTCGTCCCGGAAGAAGCCTATGAGACGCCAGCTGGAGAGCGCCGTCAGCTCCCAGAAGATATAGAGCGGGATGAGGTTCGCGGAATAGCAGATGCCCATCATGGAGCCCAGGAAGAGGACGATCATGAGATAGTACTCGTTCTGGTTTTCGTAGTGGTCGATATAATCGAATGAATAGAGCGCGATGATCGCGCTTATAAAGGAAGACACGATCGCCATGAACACCGCGAGCCCGTCCGCCGCGAGACTGATATTGAGGCCGAGCGGCATGGCCGCGGTTATGTACACGGTTTTCCCGGCGATCACCGCCGGGAGCAGGGCGATCGAAGCGGCCAGGGGTACGCATATAAGGAAGAGAGAGAGCACATTGCGCAAGGTTTTGGACGCGCGGCCGATAATCGGCATGAGAAAGGCGCCCGCGACGGGGACGCTCACGGCACAGACCAGAAGAGATTCGTAATCCATATGTCCCGCAGCTCCTTTGCGGCCCATTTCTAGGCATGGAAGCGAGGAAGACAAGATTTTTTTTGTAATTTATTCAAAACTATATGGACGAGCGTTCTATGTTTTCACCTTCATCTTTTCCCCTTTTCGCACTACCCATTACCCATATCACAAAAACTGCCTCAGGAGGCCCCCTAAATCCCCCGGAGGGGGACTTCAACGATCTGCAGAATATGCATTTTCTATTAATGGCGGATGTCGTTGCCCCCCGCCGGGGGGTATGGGGGGTGTTTTTTGACTTGTGGGTAATGGGTAACTTCCATAAGGTTGTGTGTCCGGAGGCGGATATCATACCCGGTAATTTCCCTCAGCCCGGATATTTGATTTGCCCGCGACGCCGCGACATGGTACGTTTTCTATTATTGCGTCGATGTCATTCCGGATGCGTAAAATCGAGCACCGGGCATTATCGGCCCCAAAAAGCCGTGCTTGAGGCGACCCATGAAAGTACTGCGACTTTGTTTGATGCTGTGCATTATCGCGGTGTGTGCCGCCGGGGGATGCACACTGGATACCGCGAGCGTGCGGAAGGGGCCGCATGACGGTCGTGCGCAGAAATCCTCTCCGAAGGAAAAAGAGCGAATCACCCTTTCGGGGGACGATTTCACCGCGACAATTCCGGGCCCCGACTACGCGGCGATGGAGTCCCTCCACGAACCGAAACTGATGTTCCAGCGTTCGCACGAGAACGGCATTATCGATATCGCCGTATCGCCCGACAGCAGGCTCATCGTAAGCGCCGCGCACGACCGTACCGTGAAGATCTGGAGCGCCGAGGGGGTCCTGCTTAAAACGGTGCCGATCCCCGATGCCGATTTCCGATGCCTCGCGATTTCGCGTGACGGCACACAGATCGCGGTGGGCGCGCGCCAGGGGATATACGTCCTGGGAATCGACGGGCGATTGCTCAAGACGCTCACAGGCGAACATGATCGCCTCGATTCATACAACGACGCATGGATTGCCTACGCGCCGGATGGGACCGTACTAACCACGAGCGGGGATACAACAGTCGTTATACGCGACGCGGGCTGGAACACGCGCACGATCGTGAAGGCGCACGACGGCCAGGTGAAGCACATGTCGGTGAGTCCGTCGGGCGGATATTTCATAACCTGCGGCGACGGGACCCGTTCAAAGGACGGGTGGAACGCGTCCGCGCGCAAATGGGACATGAAGGGGAACCTCCTGGCGGACCTGGAAACCGACAAGCCCGATAAACAGGGCGAAAAGCGGCGCTCCCGCCCCGGAGGGGACGCGCTCATGACGGCGATAAGCCCGGACGGCGCGTTCATCGCGCTTATCGGCGGTACGATTCGCCTGCGTACGGCCGCCGGGGAGCCTGTCGCGGAATTCAAGGCGAAGCAATCGCTGCTCCACAACTTTTTCTTCTCCGCCGACGGCAAGTCCCTTATCATTAACGGATTCTGGGATTTTTTCAAGTACGGGATCGACGGAACCTACCAGGGAACAATGAAGACGAGAATTACCGGCGATTCGGGGGCGGGGGGAGCGGAGCGCATCGCGCTTTCACCGGACGGGCGTTTCCTCGCGGCGGGTTTTCAGGGCGATAAGCACCTGGGAGGATGCATCCGCATCTGGGACCGTCGCGGCTCCCTTAAAAAGGAGCTGCGTCCCATGGCGCTGGAAACGAAACGGCTTCTCTTCTCCCCGGAAGGAACGCGCGTATTCCTTGAGATCGAGTGGGGGAAGAGAACGATCTCGTGGAATGTCGCGGGGCCCTACCTGGGCGAGATCCCGGAGAGCATCGGGTTTACCCGCGACGGCGCGGAGTATCGATTTTACGCGGACAAGTGGGGGAACTTCCACCTGAAATCCGGGAGCCTTGACACGAAATTCAACGAGCGTTATGTGATGCTGCTTCCCGACGGTACTGTCCTGACGCACGCCGGGGAGATTTTCGACGGGGCGGGAAATCCGAAACGCCGCATTTACTTCAAGGGAGAAGGAACCGGGGGTATCGCTCCCCTGACGGAGGGCGCGGTCGAGAGAGACATGAAGTACTTCGTGCGCGAGACCATGACCAGTCACGGCGGCGTGCACGAGATTACCCTGTACGATATGGAGGCCGCGCGGACGGGAGTGATCACGATGGACGAGCCGCTCGCGGAGGGGGCTATCGCCGCGCATGGAGAGACGATCGCGACGGGTCATGAAAGCGGGAATGTCTGTTTGTGGAATACGAGGGGCGTCAAGCTAAGGACATTTTCCGGGCATATTCTCCCGGTGAAGGCGCTGGCGTTCAGCGCGGACGGAAAGTACCTGGCATCCTCGTCCGCGGACAGGACCGTCCGCCTCTGGAGGCTCGACGACGGATCCTCCGTCACCCTGGTGGCGCTCATGGACGGCGAATGGTACGCCTTCGACGACCTGGGGCGCTTCGAGTGCTCGAGCGGCGCGCGCGCGCAGGTGCGTTTCGTCCGCGGACTCACGGCATACGATGCCGCCCAGTTCTGGGACGCGCTCTACACGCCGGGCCTCACGGGAAATTTATTGAGGGGAATGATCCCGGCGCCCGTGGATATGTCGGTGGCGGTGCGTTCGGCGCCGGAGGTCACGGTGGCGCTCATGCCGCGGGATCCCGGGGACGGGAGCGCCGCGGTCGCCGTGTGCGCGAAGGCGAGGGAGGGCGGTCTCGGCAGGGTGTTCGTCATCCACAACGGGCGCATGATCGATGAATCCTCGCGCGGTGTCGGCGTCCAGGCGCGGGAGGGATGCCGGGTGTTCACGATCGCGCTCGAGCCGGGGATGAATATCATTTCCGGGGCCGCGTACGACGGGGCCAACCGCGTGTTCGGCACCAGCACGACCCTGGGAGCCGAGTATGTCCCCGCACGGGAGCTCCGTCCGGACCTCTACATACTCGCCGCGGGGGTGAGCGAATACCGCGACGCGAATCTGAAACTTGGTTTCCCCGCGGAGGACGCGAAGGCGGTGAGCGCGGCATTCAACGAGGCGGGGGCGCCGATATACGGGAAGGTCGTCGCGCGCGTCCTCACCGATCGCGCCGCGACGAGGAAGTCGATCATGGACGCGATGAGCGATATCAGCGCGCGCGCCGGAAAGTCCGACACGGTGCTCGTCTTCCTGGCCGGCCACGGCGACACCGAGGGCGGGGTTTACCATTTCCTTCCCCACGACGCCGACCTGGCCCGGTTGAAAGAGAGCGCCCTGTCCGGTGAGGACCTGGGCGCCTTTGTCCGCTCGCTCGCGGCGAACAAGGTGGTGCTCCTGCTGGACACCTGCAAAAGTGGCGCGGCCACCCAGGCGCTTCAGCGGATAGCCGTATCGCGCGGCCTCGAGGAAACGAAGATCATCGCGCGCATCGCGAAGGAGCACGGCATCGCTGTTTTTTCAGCAGCGAGCGTTTCGCAGGACGCGTTCGAGATCAGAGCCCTGGGGCATGGTATCTTCACCTACTGCATGATCGAGGCGCTACGCGGTCCCGCGGATCAGGTCGCCGAGGACGGAATCATCACCATCGCGCGCCTCCTCTCGCGCGTCAACAGGACAACGCGCGAGACGGCGCAGAAGCACCTGGGCGTGGAACAGTCCCCGGTGCTGTACATCTTTGGAGAGGATTTCGGGATCGGGCGGGCGCATTAATACGCCGCCTGTGAGCGCATCGACGCTTCTACCATGGCGAACGTTCCTCCCTGCCGGCCGTAGTCGAACGTGACCCACCTGTCTTCATCTGTCAAAAAAATCTTGATCGTGAGAGATGCACGTGCTCTACTGCCCGCCATTCCCCATACTGGAGGCCAGGATGCATGAATCTGTACTCAAGGCGGCGATCGCAGCGATAATCCTTGCGTCACTGTGCGGGTCACTGTTCGCCCAGGAGCTTGTGCTACCGAAACCCCGCATGACGGCGGGGATCATCGCCGGTGCCGGGCTCATAGGCGAGGGGGCCGGCGCTGCCCCGGATGAAAGCCGGGCTGCGGAGTATTCCGGAAAGAAATCGGGCGGGTACCTGTATGAGCTGGGATTCATGTTCGAGCGGCGTTTCTGGCGCGCGGGAGACGATTACACCGTCGTCACGCTCAGCCTCGGTTTCGGGGGCGGCGCGTATGAGATGTACCGCGATGCGAATAATACCCGGGACCCGGTATACAACAACGATTTCCGCGCGCTCGTGTTCAGCGCGGTGTTTCGCTACGGAGGCCAGTTCGTGGCGGAATCGTGGCGCGTCGGCGACGGCGCCGCGCGGCCGGCTCCTATCGGGATCGATATCGGTGCGGGAATATCGGGGGACCTGTACCTCCACGGGCCGTTCGGGAGTCGCACGGGGAACTGGGCCCCCGGCGGGAGGGGCGTAAACCTGCGGCCGCTTGTCGCCCTCAGGCTGTTCAGGTTGTGGGAGCGAATCCACTGGACGATACTCGAGGGGCGGGTGGACGTGCGCTCACAGGAGCAGCCGCAAAAGGATTTCCTGGACGACATCTTCACCCCGGTGACCATCCTCACCTCGATCGGGGTGAACTTCTAGCGGAGCGCGGGGGCGTCGTTCTCGCCGCGGATCGGTTAACCCATGGCTTTTCCTTCCGATGGTGAACGGCAATCGCATGGCCGCATATTTTCAATTCAATTTCGGAAATATATAAGGCGCGCGGGGGGCCGATACGCGCATCGGCCCCCCGCGCGCCTTATCCCCCCGACAGCGTCGAGAAAAAAAGCACGCTGTCGCCCTGGGAAAGGCGCGCTCCCTTGAATTTCTCCCGGCGGCGCGTATCAGTCCCGCAGGGTTCGCGCCGCGAACGCGGCTATTTCCGAAAGCGCCGCGTTCGCCTCGGGGAATACCTTCCCCATGTTCAGGAATCCGTGGATCATCGTCGGATAATCCGAATACACGGTATTCACGCCGGCCGCGTTCAGGCGCTCCGCGTACTCGCGGCCCTCGTCGTGCAGCACGTCGAATCCCGCGGTTATGACGATGGCGGGAGGCAGCTTGGAAAAATTCCCGGCCAGGAGGGGAGACGCGTACGGGTTTTTGCCGGCGGTCTCGTCGAAGAGATAGCACCGGATGAAAAAATCGACCATCTCGCTGGTGAGCCCGTAACCCTCCGCGAAGTGGCGGAACGAGGGTGTGTCGAGGGCCGACAGGTTCACCGCCGGGTATGCGAGGGCCTGGCACGAGATGCGGGGGCCGGCCTTGTCGCGCGCCATGAGCGCCGCCGCGGCCGCGAGGTTTGCCCCCGCACTCATTCCCGCGACGCCGATACGCCCGGGATCGCCGTCAAGCGTTTTCCCGTTCGCATGGACCCATACGAGCGCCGCGTAGCAGTCGTCGATCGCCGCGGGGAAGGGGTGCTCCGGCGCGAGACGGTAGTCCACCGACACCACGACACACAGAACCGTGTTCGCAAGGAAGCGGCATGCCGAATCGGCCGAGTCGAGGTCGCCCATCACCCAGCCGCCGCCGTGGAAGAAGAGGAGGATGGGGAAAGGGGCGTTTCCGGAAGGTGTGTAGACGCGCAGGGGGATCGCGCCCGCTCCCCCGGGCATTTCCATGTCCCTTATCCGCGCCACGGCCATGGGATGCTCCTGAAGCGACTTGCCGCGGGAGGCCTCGTCGGCGCGCAACCGGGCGACCTTGGGGGCCGCCTTTTCCTGGAGGGCGCTGCGCATCTTCAGCAGAATCGCGGCCTTGAAATCGAGCTTCCCGAATTCGGTCCGCTGCCAGTGAGTGCCCAGAAAGAAGACGATTACGGCAACCAGGGTCAGTAGAACAGCGGTCGCGACCAGTATGCGCTTGATCATGGGGACCTCCGAATAATTACAGCATGCCCGCGCGCCGGGCGGGCGGGGCGAGTACAGGTCTGTCGTCCGGGCAACCCGCGCTTCCGCGCCGATAGGCGTGCGGCCGATGATCCCGTCTTTGAATTACCCTACACATCGGGGCTTAAATTGAAAATTATTTTTTTTGTTTACCCGGGAATTCGCACGTGCAGTTATCTTCCCGGGAGATTACGGTGAAAGAATCATGGTGCAGGAAATGAAACCGGTCCTGGCTTCGCACGGGGTAATGCATTGACGGCCCGCGCGCATCGCGTAGAGACGCATGAAGAAAAAATCGCGCGGCTCGTGCGCGAGGACGTCGACATCGTCCCGTGGAATCCCGCGTGGCCCGGGCAATTTGCACGGGAGAAAAAGGGTCTCCTCTCGTGTGTCCCCCCCGGCACCTTCACGCGGATCGAGCATTTCGGCAGCACCGCGGTGCCGGGGCTCCCGGCGAAGCCGGTGATAGACATGCTTGCGGGCGTATGGGACCTCGAGGAAGCGGCGCGTGTAATCGTTCCCATCCTGGAGGGAAGGGGATACGAGTATCTCTGGAGGCCGACGCATGGCGACGACGGCGGGCCCTTCTACGCGTGGTTCATTAAAAGAAACCGTGACGGCGTACGCACGCATCACCTCCACGTGGTCGGGGAGCACTTTGAACACTGGGAGCGGCTGCTCTTCAGGGACTGGCTTATCGGACACCCCGACGTTGCGAGGGAATACGGCGAACTCAAGCTCCGCCTCGCGGAAAAATTTCCGAACGACAGGGCTGCCTATACGGACGGGAAGACGGAGTTCATCGCGTGCGTGATGGAACAGGCGCGAAGCCATCATCGCGAGGGCTGATGACCGGGACAAGGGGGTTTGTTTCGCCCTTGCGGGGGTGTGTATTCGAGTTGCAAAAATCGCCGGCGACATGGAATGCTTCAGCTAATCGCTGATCGCCGGCGCCTGCCTGAGATATTTCTTCGAAGTGATTTGATCCAAAATGAATTTTGCGACGCTCACTCTGGAAACCTGGATTCCGACCTGATGGTGACCGTAGAATCCCGTCCTGATCGACCTGAAAATGGGAATCATGATGCTGCGCTTGCCATGGTATCCTACTTTTATTTGTTTCATCTGCTCATTGTTCAACAATCCGACACGAACAAGGGTCCAGTCCAGGCCGGAGGATCGAATGATGTCCGACATGGCGATGATTTCTCCGTATGCATGATTGAACGCGTGTTTAACGATGCCGACCAGCAAAAAATATGGCATGTCGAATTGATCCTGATCATCACGAACACTGGCCGTTGAGATGGACACAATTCGTCGATTTCCCGCCCGTGTCATCGCATCCACGATGAATTGCATACCGTTACTCAATGAACGATCCCTGCTGTTGTCGCGCGGTCCAAGCAGGCTGATGACGGCATCCGTGTTTATTATCGTTCTCACTATAGATTCGCGATCGCTTAATTCACCGGGTATGATTTCCAGTCCTTCATGCCGAAGGTCGCTCAGTTTTCCGGGGGTGCGCGCAAAAGCCCTGATGTGGTGTCCCCTCTCCAGTGCCTGGGTGATTAATTCCCTACCGGTCGTGCCCGTTGATCCAAAAACCGCTATTATCATCGCTCCCCCTCTTGGATTTTTTTCGGAATGTGCGCATTTAATCGGCGATTTTAATCAGGTAATGTTCAACATCAACTCCGTACTTATCAAAAACCTCATTTTTCGAAAGATCCAACTGCAGCAGCGCCACGTTAAACCATACCAGCGATTCGAGTTCCATCTGGCGCGAACGGATCATCGCATCCAGCGCATTCTGCATGGCCACGGTGGACGCCTTTCCCTGGCCGAACCGGATCAGTATCTTCTGGTAATACAGCTCCGCTTCGGTGCGCGACGTCTTGCTCTTGGAGAGCATGACATGCTGGGTCTTCACGTGCTCAAGCTTGCTGTAAATATCATCGTTTATTTCCTTTTTGAGCCGCTTCACGCCCAGCTCCGCCTGTCTGAGCTTCATCACCGCGTTCCTCCGGAGCGCCTGGTTTTCGGTATCGTCCAGCGGGTACGTCGCCATGAGGCGTATGTTCCAGCCGGTGTAATCGGTCGTGGCCGTTCCCCTCAGGGCATCGGGAAGCGAGGCATCCTGTCCGTTCAGGTTTCCCCCCAGGCTCAGGGTGAGCGACGGGAGGGAATTGTCCTCCTGTATCCCGAGCTCCATTTTCCTGTTTTCAAGATCCATGATGGCGTTCCGGTAATCCGTCCTCTTGGCGAACCCGGCCTTCAGCGCGGCCGATGGTTCCATCTCGGGAAGGGTTTCCTGGAGATCCAATACGCCCTTGATCTCGGTTTCCGACGGCATATCAACCGTCCTGAGAAAATTCCTGAGCGCATCGCGATAGCCCTGTTCCGCAAGCTCCAACTGCGTTTCGGCGCCGGCGACGAGGGCATTGAATTGATTCAGGTCGTACGATTCCATCAACCCGAAGTCCACGTTGCGCGCAATGATGTTCCTCACCTGCTTTTTTGATTCGAGCTCCAGCTTCGCATTTTCCACCGACGACTTCCGGACGGTGATGGTCCAGTAATCGATCAGTGCCCCGGCCACCAGTCCGGAAAGATTGTTCAATATAGCGGTCCTCTGCATGGTCGAATAATTGCTGAATATTTTGTTATACGCCCGATCAGACGAACCGAATGAATTCTTTAACAATTCCTGCTGGATATTAAAAAACAGTGAAGGCTTATGGAACGCCGGATCGGCCGGGGTGCCCGGCAGGAACTGCTTGTCGTTCGCATCGTAATACATTTCGCGCGCCCCAAGGGAGACATTGGTCCCCGTTGTGAAGATTTTCGATATCGCAACCGTTGCGTCATATTCATGATACTTCGTGCCGGTAATTTCCGACAACGCGGTCGGGGGATTCTCCTGCTTCACGTAGCCCGTCTGCAGGTTGACGAACGGAGAAAACTTTTTCTGGAACGCCTGGTAGGCCGTATCGCTCATCGCGATATCGTACTTCGCGGACTGCAGGGTCAGATTATTCCTGAGCACCAGTTCGATCGCCTTGTGTGCCGATAGTTCGAGCGGGCGGTCCGCGTCCGGACTGGTATCTGGGGAATCCTGCGCGGCGGCGCTCCCGATAACGGACGCCACGAATATCCCATACACGACAAAGCTTAGTGCAATCCTGTTTTTCATTTACAATGCTCCTGGGTGGAGTTTAAAATCCATACCTGATCCGTTAAATCATTTCCCATGGTCATAACGACTCCTCCGGAGATCATTAATTGCAGACATTTTGAAATAATTTCCATTTTTCCATACCCATGCCGACCGCCCCTCGATTACCTTATCCGAATAGTGTGAACAGCCGCCGAAACGATTTTGTAAGATCCTCGGCGATATGATAAAAACAAGGAACGATAATCAGCGTAATGAACGTCGCGAAGATCAGGCCGTATCCGAACGCGAGCGCGAGCGGCGCCACCAGGTAATCTTTTCCGCCTATCCCGTAAATCACCGGAATGAGTTCGAGCACCATTGATCCCGCAGTCAGCACTATGGGCCTCAATCTGACCACCCCGCCCTCGATGATGGCGTCTTTAAGGCTCATCCCCTCCTGCCGGAATTTGTTGATAAACTGGACCAGGATGAGCGTGTTGCTTACGATAATTCCCGCAAGGCTGAACAGCCCCAGGGTGCTCATGAACGACAGGGGCTGCTGGTGCGTGACAAGGGCGAACACCACCCCCACGAGGGCGAACGGGATCGCGCTCATGACGACGACCGGGAGGAGCAGCGAATTCATATACACCGTGAGTATGATGAAGATGACAATGAGCGCGGCGACAAACAGCGCGCCGAGCTCTCCCATAGATTTGTCGGTGTCCTCCTGCTCGCCTCCGTAACGGACGGTAAAACCCGGATAGCGTTTTTCGATGTCGGGAAACTTTTTTTCAAGAAGACTGGTTACTTCAACGGGGGTGAGTATCGATGCATCCGCGTCCGCCTGGACCTGCATGAGCCGGTGGTAGTTGAGCCGATTGATCTGGGAATACGATTTCCCGACCTGTACCTTACTCACGGCGTTCAGCGGAACCAGTCCTCCGGTCATGTTCGCGATTTTGACGTCGCTCAGCCCCTTCATTTTCGTTCGCGCCTCTTCATTGAACCTGACGCGAATCCCGATCTCCTCGTCCTTCTGGTTCAGCTTCGTGGGAACCGCGCCCGCGAACGAGGCGTGAATCGACATGGCGATATCATATGTGGAGACCCCGGTCCACGCGGCGGTCGTATCGTTGGCGGAATACCGGTATTCCGTTTTGCCCTCTTCCAGGTCGATCGCCACATCGTGCACGCCTTCGATTGTCGTGAGGTACGAGACGTACTCGGCCGCGATTTTTTTTGAGGTTTCGAAATCTTCCCCCCGTATCTCCACGTTCACCGGTCTCCCCACCGGCGGCGATTTCATCACGGTTTCGGTGCGGACGTCCATGTCGGTCATGAGTATCCCGGCCTTCTGCGCCGCGGTGATATTTTTCCGTAAGCCTTCGTTTATGACGCCCGCCGTGCGCCGGCGGGTTTTTTCGGGGGTCAGGTAACAGTTGAACGTGCTTTTAAACGTCGCTTTCGACGGCTTGGGATCGATGATGTCCACGTTCTCGACCCCAACCGTGACGCACAGCGATTCGAGCTCCTCCCCGGGAAGCTCAAGAACTATTTTTTCAAGCTTTTTCATCTCTTCATGGTTTGCTTCGAGATTCATTTCGTACGGCAGCTTGACATTAATTCGGATCTGTTCCTCGCCGCCCTTGGGGATAAACTTGAATCCGATTACCGGAATCAGGTAGAGCGAAAGGGAAAAAAGCGCGAGCAGTATCCCGAGGGTAATATAGCGATGCTCGACTGCGGTGCGTACAAGCATCTTGTACCTTCGCTGCACATGCCCAAAGCCGCCCGCTTCGAAGTGGGCGTCCTCGTCCCTGATATCTGCCGTAACCGCCGGACCGGACATGGCCCGGCCCGTCTTTTTTCCGAACAGTGCGCAGATGAAAGCGGCCACTCTCATGGGCAGGGTCGGGGAATTCCCTGGTTTCCCGGAATCCTGCTCACGGCGCAGGAGCATATTCAGCCACGCGGGGAGCATAAACATGGCGAACGCCCAGGAGGCGGCCAGCGATACGATGATCACCGTCGGGATCGCTTTCACGAATTTGCCGATCATCCCCGACACCAGCAGGAGCGGCAGAAACGCGATGACGATGCAGACGAAGGTGACGGTCACGGGCCAGAATACCTCGTGCAGACCCTTGCGTACGGCCTCGATACGCTCGAGTCCCTCCTCCATGTAGCGATGGCTGTTCTCCGCGATGACGATGCTGAAATCGACGACCATCCCGAGGACCATGATGACACCGAAAAGGCTGACGATATTGAGCGTAATGCCGAAATACCACATGTAGATGAAGGTACCCATGAAGGTAACCGGGATCCCCATGAGAACGATAAGCGACATCCGCCGCCCCAGCAGGAAGAGCATGAACAGCCCGAGAATGGTGAATCCGATCACGGCCTCCTCGATGACCGCCGACAGGCGCCGCTCCGTCATCTTGCTCTGGTCGTCGAAGAACGAGATCGCGATGTCGTCATAACCGGATGGGGACTTTTCACCGATGGTTTTTCGTAGTCTTCCCGAAAGCTCGATCTCATCGGCGCTTCTCTTTTTCCATAATTTGAAAACCACCGCCTCTTTGCCGTCGAAGCGAAAGCGTGCATCGGCCTCTTTGTACGAATCCCTGACCGTGGCGATGTCCCCGATCCTGGTCGCGTTGCCGGAATCGTTCGCCGTGATCACGGTATTCCGTATCTCGTCGACGTCCCGGAACTGCCCTTTGGTGCGAAGTACGAATTCCTTTTTCCCTATGCGAAGGGCGCCGCCGGGAAAATCGATGTTGCGCATTTTAAGCGTGGCAAGCAGCGTGTTCATGCCGATGCGGTATTCGTCCAGTTTACCCGGATCGACCTCGACCAGGTATTCGCGGTCGTAGAATCCCAATTTTTCGACTTCGGCGACTCCGTCTATATCATAAAAAATATCCTCCATGCGGTCGGCGAGGTCCCTGATTCTTGAATAGGGAACGCCGGCGTTCTTTCCGGTAA
Organism: Spirochaetota bacterium; assembly: GCA_004297825.1. Classification (NCBI taxonomy): domain Bacteria; kingdom Pseudomonadati; phylum Spirochaetota; species Spirochaetota bacterium. The sequence continues at coordinate 100,657 of SCSX01000068.1, read as the reverse complement.
AGGCGATGGATACGAGCTCCGTGTTCTCGAAGGTTATTTCTTTCACAAGGGGTTTCGAGGCATTCGACGGCAGGTTATCCGCCTGTCCCACCGCGTCTTTGATATCCTGTACGGCCTTCCGCTTATCTTTAATCCCGTCCTCGAGAAAGATGACGAGAAAGGATACGTTTTCGACATTGTAGGACCTGACCTTTTGAATCCCGCTCACGCCTCGGAGTTTCTTTTCGATGGGAATAGAGATCAAGTCCTCTGCTTCTGCCGGAGACGCCCCGGGATACACGGTGACGATGCTGACCATATCGAAGTTCACATCGGGTATCGATTCGCGATTGATCCTCACAAGGCAGAAGATGCCGGCGAGCATGAGCAATAGCGCGATGAGATTTACGAGCATTCTTCTTTGCAGCATGTATTCGGTTAAACGGATCATGATGTCCTCCTTGATCAACACTATCGTTTAACTAACCGATTAGTTAGTTAAACTGGAAAAATAATCCGAAATTTACGCGATCGATACGGAATTTCACCCGATGATGTCCGGTATTCCGATCCGCGATTCACTGTCCCTTTCCCCCCGCGTCCTGAGTGCATATACCGTACAGGACCAGGTCCGTGATGGATTTCTCCCTTTTCGAAATGAAGGCCTTCTCGTCTCCTACCGGCATGGATAAAAACGTCTCGGCGATCGATTTTCCCATCAGGTTGTAGATGATACTCATCCCCAGGATGCTTATCAGCGTATGCTCGGGATTGATGTTCCGGAATGTCTTGTTTTTAATGCCCTTTTTCAACACGCCCAGAAATTCTTCCGCGAAGAATTCGGGACCCTCTGATTCCGCCGTCACCTTTTTGATGACCTTGTGCAGATCGTTGGGATAATTTATGAGGGATTCGAAAAGGATTTTGCTCTTATTCTGATCCTGGTTGAAGCCGTAGAAAAATTTCCTGATCAGGCGCTCGATGGTCGCGATTTGCCCGCCGGGATTTTGTTCGCTGCGCGGGTCCGTCGCGAATCTCCCGCTCTGTTCCTTGATAATGTCCATGAGCGCTTCATGGTACAGCATATCCTTGCTCGTATAATAGTAATAAACCATCGCCTTGTTGATCCCGGCGCGGCCGCCGATCTCGTCCATGGTGGCGCCGTGCTTGCCTTTTTCGGCGAATACTTCGATGGCTGCGTTCAGTATCTTGCTCTTCGAGGTCATGCTGTCGGTCCGCCCGCACAGTGGTATTAACAAAAATGTTTAACTATAACGTTAAACATTATGGTCAAATATAACCAGGGTGCGTTTTTGTCAAGAAAAATATTCACCGGGGATTGAGGCCTTGCCGGCGCAGGTCGCCGAAATTGTGCATAAAATTTCGTAACCCCTGGAAATTCCGGGCAGAGAAGGCCCTTTATCCGGTCTCGCTCATGAAAACCGCTTGAATTATCCCCGCACCGCCTGTGTACTGTATGGCATCCGGAATTGGATCCCCATGTGCATCTTTACCGCCACAGCCTCACCGGGTTCCAGGACATTCGGCACGGCGCATGCCGATTTTTGAATGCATACGGAGGCGACGATGACCACGTCAGCAAGACTCCCCCTGAAACTAAAGCTCGGCTACGGCGCGGGCGAGTTCTCGAGCAGCATATTCTGGATCACCATGGCGTTCTGGCTCATGAACTACCTGACCGACGAGGTGGGACTTTCGGCGGGGCTCGCGGGGCTCGCCATCATGGCGGGCAAGGCGCTCGACGCGTTCATCGATCCCGCGGTGGGCTTCCTTTCGGACCGGACGAAGAGCGGCATGGGGAGGCGCCGCCCCTGGTTCCTGTTCGGGGCCGTTCCCTTCGGGCTCGCGTACATGCTCATGTTCACCAATCCGCACGCCGCGAGCCAGTCGTCCATGTTCGTGTGGGCATGCGCGTCTTTCATCCTGCTGTGCCTGACCTACTCGTGCGCCAACGTACCATATAACGCGCTCATGCCCGAGCTCACCTCCGACTACAACGAGCGCACCTCGCTTACCGGGTACAAGTCCATGTACGCGTGCGTGGGCACGATACTGGGCGCCGGGGCGGGCATGCCCATCATCATGGGGTTTGGCGACCGGACCACGGGGTTCATGGCCATGGGCGCGATCTTCGGCGCCATGATCGTGTTCTCGGTGCTCACGCCCTTCTTCGCGGTGCGCGAGCCCGCGCGCGCGGGGGGCGCGGAAACACACGGCATCTTCGGCTCCAACCGCGAGGCGTTCCGGAACAGGCCCTTTGTGCTGATTCTCGGCGCGTGGACGCTCAACACCTGCGGCGTCACCGTCGTCACTGCCACGCTCATCTATTATTTCAAATACCTCTTCAACGACGAGAAGCTTATCACCCCCGCCTCCGTCATCATGCTCATCACCTCCATGGCCTTCATCCCGGGCGCAGTCTGGCTCTCGGGAAAAATCGGGAAGCGGCTCACCTACATCCTGGGGATGTCCGTGGTGTCCATCGCGTGCATGCTCATTTTTTTCATGGGGCACGTCGCGGGAATCTATTTCGTCTACGGGGTCATGTTCGTGACGGGCATCGGGCTTTCGGCGCATTATGTCATGCCCTGGGCGATCATCCCCGACACCATCGATTACGACTACGCGAACAGCGGCGTGCGACGCGAGGGCGTATATTACGGGCTGTGGACCTTCATGATCAAGATCGGTCAGGCCCTGGCCGGGCTCTTCGTGGGTCTCGTGCTCGGGATATTCGGCTACGTTCCCGACGCGGTGCAGAGCGCGGAATCGCTCCTGGGGATTCGCCTCCTCGTGGGTCCCATCACGGCCGCCTTTTTTATCGGCGGTCTCGTATTCCTGTTCCTGTATCCCATCGACAGACGGCGTTACGAAGAGATTCGGGCGCAGATTCGCGGGAGGGAGGAGCGGAGCGCCAAGGCGTGAGCGAGGCGCGTTAACGGCAGCGGCCAAGGGGATCGGGCCGATACACGTGAATACAGGGGAAGCCTCATATGGATGACGCGCTGAGAATCAGGCTGGAAATCAGGGATGCGTGCAGGCGAAACCTGACCAGGTACACGATCAGGGCCTTCTACCGCATTCCGCGCATTGAAAAGCCGCGCATCCTGGACGCGGGATGCGGGACAGGGGAGCCCGCACTCGCGCTGATGCGCGCGTGCGACGGGACGGTGCGCGCCGTCGACCCGGATGCGCTCTCCCTCGAGCGCCTCACCGAAAAGGCCCGCGCGTGCGGCATGTCGGGACGACTAACGACGGCACGGGCAAGCCTTCACGAGCAGGGGCTCGCGGGGGGCGCCTTCGACATCGTCGTTGCCGAAGGACTCCTGAATGTCGTGGGATTTGCCACGGGGCTCCCGATCCTCGCCGGGCTTGCGCGGCGGGGCGGGTATCTCCTCATTCACGATGAATTGAAGCACGATGCCGAAAAGAGGAATTCCTTTCGTAACAACGGTCTTGACCTGGTCGATGCGTTCGAGCTGTGGGAGGACGCGTGGGGGCACGGATACTACCGCTGCCTGGAGAAGGCCATTGGCGGGATGGAAGACTCATCGGCCTTCCGGGACGAAATGAAGGAGATACTGGAATTCAAAAAAAAGCCGGACCTGTTCCGTTCCATATATTATGTGCTGGGGAAGAAATGAATTTCCTCCGCGACCGGGGGGCCGATACGCTCAGTCCCGCCGCGGGGGCAGCGGGAATATCATCGATACGCGCCGGCGGTACGCGCGGTATTCTTCGCCAAAGTCCCGCTCAAGGCGCTTCTCCTCCGTGGCTTTCAGGTACGCCACAATGAGGGGGACGAACGCGGCGAGCGTTAAGAGCGCCGCCGCGGAATCGAGGTAGACCGCGAACGCGAAGTAGCCGGACAGGGCGCCAAAGACCATGGGATTGCGCGAGTAGCGGTAGGGGCCCCGGATCACCAGATGCCGCGTCCGGGGGCTGATAGCGATTCCAAGGCCGTCCGTGGGTCCACCTTTTCCTATCAAGAACAGCGCCGCGTTGGACCAGAGCATAAAGACGACGCCGGGCGTCAGGATGAGCGCCGATACGACCGTCCGCACGATGGAAACCTCGAATATTCCCACCCCGATCACGGGATCGGCATGTATCGACAACAGGAGTAGTCCCCAGGGGATCAGCATAAAGAAAATCGAAATCCCGACCGCATACCCGGCGATATGGCGCACGATAGTCACGGCATTCATTGCACCTCCTTGTGTGCGCGAGTCGGGGGATTCCCGGGTGCAGTGGTCAGTACAGGCTTTTATTCCACCGGGGCCGGAATTCCTTCTTCTGGTCGACCTCGATATCGCTTTCCTTGGGGCAGGAGATGATGTGCACGATGTTGGCTTCCCCGGTGCGGGTGATCCGCTGCTCGTTCATGTTCCAGTAGTGGCAGATCACGAAACCGTTGCCGTGATAACTGTGTTTTTCGCACGTCTTGCAGTCTTCAAGCGTCATGGCTTTCCTTCCCGGAATGAATATACGGCAAGTATATACTGCCGGGGAAGGGAATACAATGAAATATTATCGTGCCGATAAAATATATAGAAAGAGCGGCAGGTGCTCGATAGGGATCCCGGTACCTTTTCGGGACCGCCCGTGATGGGGGTGAATTTATCCCGAACATGCGTTGGGGCGTTTTCCACGCATCCGCGGACCCCTTCCGGAAAAAACGGCAAATTTGACTGACAACGAAAAAAAGGGAATGACACGAAACCGCCCCTTCGTATATATTAGTCAATTGACCGATATAAAATTACGCCGGCACCGCGGCCCGGTGCGGCGGGAGGAGGCACATGGAACACGATGCGAAGCAAATAAAGGAAGCAGCACTCGCCGATTTTCAGAAGCACATAAGCCCCATGAAGGTGCGCACCATGAAGAGCGTGGGCCTGGACATTATCGAGGACCGGCGCGAAGGCGCGAGCGTCTGGGATATCACCGGAAAGAAGTACATCGACTGCCAGACGGGCTCCGGGATCATGAACGTGGGCAGGCACAACCGTGAAATCGTCGAGGCGCTCAAGAAGGCGCTCGATCAGTACGATATCGGGGTGTTCCTGCTCTGCTCGAAGCAGAAGGCGGACCTCGCGAAAAAGCTCGCGGAGATCACCCCGGGCGATCTCAAGTGCACGGTTTTCGGCGTCGGGGGCGGGGAGGCGATCGACGCGGCCATCAAGCTCGCGCGCGGCTACACGATGAAGACGGAGATCATCTCCACGCATAAATCCTACCACGGCCACACGGGGTTCGCGCTCTCGGCAATAGGGCGCGATTCCTACAAGGAGCCCTTCCAGCCGCTCATGCCGGGATTCAAGCTGGTGCCTTTTGGCGATATCGAGGCGCTCAAAAAAACGGTGACGGACGATACGGCGGGCATTCTCCTGGAGACGATACAGGGAGAGGGGGGAATACACATCCCGCCCGACGGCTACCTGGCGGCGGTGCGCGCCCTTTGCGACGAGCGTGAGATCATGCTCATCCTGGACGAGATACAGACCGGTTTCGCGCGCACGGGCAAAATGTTTGCGTGTGAGCACTGGGACGTCGTACCCGACATCATGACCGTCGCGAAGTCGCTGAGCGGAGGGATATACCCGATCTCCGCGACGATATTCAAGGAAGAGATAATGGATTTCTTCGTCCCGCATCCCTTCATACACCTCTCGACGTTCGGCGGCTCGGACCTGGGCTGCATCGTGGGACTGGCCGCGATCGATTACATTCAGAAGCACGACCTCGCGGGCAACGCGCAGAAAATGGGCGCGCGCTTCCGCACCGGCTTCGACAGGCTGTTGAAAGACTTTCCGGACCTTCTCCTCGAGGTGCGCCAGAAGGGACTCATGATGGGTCTGCAATACACGAACGAGTCTATCGGCCCCCGGCTCTCGAGGAAGATGGCGGACAGGGGCGTCATCGCGATCTACACGGGCAACGACCCGAGCATCTGCCGCCTCATGCCGCCGCTGGTCATCACACCGGATGAGGTGGACTTCGTGCTGAACGCGCTCGAGGATTCCGTCAGGGAGCTTTCGAAGGAAGCGGGCCTGGGGAAAAACGACTGACATATTTCTACTAACGGAAAAGGAGGACTTACATGGCGACAAGCGGCGAAATCCTTGAGGCGCTGGCCGATTACACGGTACAGTGCAACGAAAACAAGAGGCTGCGCAAGATGCAGCGGGACTGGACGAAGCTCATTCACTTCAATGCGGAGGAGACGGGAGAGCAGTTCACTATGAACGTGGTCAAGGGAGAGATCCTCTCCTGCGAGCCCGGCGCGAAGGGGACCCCGGACGTGATCGTCACCGCGAAGAGCGAGGACCTGTGCGACATGTTCTGGGGAGACCTGAACCCCTCGCAGAAATACCTGCAGGGCGAGATTCGCGTGAAGGCGAGCCAGGAAGACATCGTGCGCATCGACGCCATCACGATGATAATCTGGCCGGATTAAAAGGCAACGGAACAGGAGATAGGGGGATAAAGGATAACGGCGATTGCCTCTCCATTTCTTACACGCCTTTGTTTGACATTTTGACAGGAGGATATAATGGCTGAATTGAAAAAGGTAATAAAACTTCGTACCGTCATTTCCGCATCCACCGGGATGGCCATCGCGACCTCGTGCTACGTCGCGGGCATCCAGGTGGCCACCATACTCGTGGGCGAGCTCGCATGGATTTCCATACTCGTCGCGGGATTTTTCTGCCTGCTCTCGGCGATGTGTTTCTCGGAGCTCACGGCGCTCTACCCGACGGCCGCGGGGATAAAGCTTTTCATACAACAGGCCTTCAACGAGAAGACATCGATCGTCATCGGCATGTTCTACGTGCTGCTGGGCATCTCGATGGTGGGCGCGGAAAGCTACCTCCTCTCGAGCGTGCTCTCGTCGGTCTTCTCTATATTCAACCCGTTCTACGACAAAATCTTCTGGACGATCATATTCATCCTTTTCATCATGCTCATCAACTTCAGGGGCGTGTTCATCTCGGGTGTCGCGCAGGACATCATGACCTACGTGATGGTCGCGTTCATGATCGGGGTGTCCCTGTACGCCTTCGCCACCATCGATATAAACTTCAGCCTGGCGGCGAAGAGCGCGAAATTCACGTTTGAAAACGTCATGCAGGCGGCGGCCGTGGGGGTCTTCCTCTTCGTGGGCTTCGAGTGGGTCGCGCCGCTGGCCGAGGAGACCACCGATTACAAGACCGTCGGGAAGGGCATGCTCCTGGCCGTGGGACTGCTCTCTATAACCTACAGCATGTTCATCGTCGCCATGTTCTCCGGGCTCACGACGGCGCAGCTCGAGAGCGGTTCGCCCATACCGCACATCATGTTCGGGAAAAACCTTTTCGGCGCGGCGGGCCTGGTGACCTTTTCGATCATGAGCATACTGGCGTCCATGACCTCCTTCAATACGGGCATCCTCAACACCTCGCGCTTCGCCTACGCGATGGGGCGGGACAACGTCCTGCCGCGCGTGTTCAGCAAACTGCACCCGTTATACGCGACGCCCTGGGTCGCGATCCTCTTCCTGGGTTGTTTCGCGATCGCCATAAGCCTCGTGACGCTCGTCACGGACATGTATTTCTTCGTCATCATCATGGCCGCGGCGCTCGAGTGTTTCATCTACGTGGTCGCCGCGCTGTGCGTGATCAGGCTCCGGAAGCGAAAGCCGGACATGGAGCGCTCCTACAAGGTGCCCTTCGGGATCGTCATCCCGGTGATCGTGATGGCGGTGTTTGGCCTGTTGATGCTGGGCATCTTCACGGACATTACCAGGGATTACAGCGGGAAGGAGCTTTTCAATAATTACTGGGTTGCGGTCGTCATGGGGCTCTTCCTCCTCTGCATGTTCCTGTATACGGCCCTCATCGTTCCCATTTTCAAAAAGCGCGCCGCGGAGCGCGCTCAGACGAAGGTCAAGCGGCGTCCCGGGAAGGCGTGACGCATTTCGCTCCGTTCGGGGAAAGGGGTCCGATACAGCCTGTTCGCGAATCGGACCCCTTGCCGCCGCGATAGCGCTTGACGCGGTGCCGGCGGCGTGAAATACTCGCCCGTGCCGCACGCGTACTACGATCGGAAAGGGGACGCCGCTCGACGCTCCGGGGAGAATCGCCATGAACGAATTCAAACTCGAAAGCTACTGCGGGATATACTGCGGCGCGTGTGAGATCATGGCCGCGTACAGAAAGGGCATCGCGGAAAACAGGGAGGCGGCATGGGGAGATGTCCCGCCGCCCATGAACGGCATGCTGCCCCCCGCAAGGCCGATATGCCACGGCTGCAAGACCGATACCGTGTTCGACGGGTGCGCGCGCTGCCCCATCCGGGCCTGCGCGAAACAGCGCGGGATCGCGGAATCCTGCGTCACCTGCGCGGATTTCCCCTGTGCGCTCTATCGCGGATTCAGGGAGAGCAGCGAGATTGCCGCGCTCGTGGAAAAGCTCCCGCACCTGAAATCAACCATTAAAAATTTGAAAGCGATCAGGGACCGCGGCATGGGCCAATGGCTCGCGGAACAGGAACTCCTGTGGAAATGCCCCGCGTGCGGCGCGCCGTATTCCTGGTACAAAACGGCATGCGCCGGATGCGGGAAGGACCTGGAACCGCTGAAGGACTACAACACGCTTTGCAAAGAAGACCTGGAAATATGAAAAAGGGAGACGTCATGGTGCCGGGCATTATCGGCGGGATAGGACCGGAGTCAACGATCGACTATTACCGGCTGCTGATCGCGCGCTTCCGGGAACGGACGGGGGGTGCCGATTATCCTCCCGTCCTGGTCAACAGCATCGACATGACGGCGATGCTCGCGCTGGTCGCCGCGGGGAACCTGGACGCGCTCGCCGCGTACCTTGCCGCGGAGACGGACAGGCTCAACGCCGCGGGTGCGGACTTCGTGGTGATGGCGTCGAACACGCCGCATATCGTGTTCGACGAGGTGCGCCGCCGCGCGCGCGTCCCGATGCTGAGCATCGTCGAGGAGACCGCGGGACACGCCCTGTCGCAGGGCTATACAAAGCTCGGGCTGTTCGGGACGCGGTTTACGATGCAGGGCGGATTTTACCAGGCCGCGTTCGAAGAAGCGGGCATCGCGATCGTTACGCCCTCCGCGGAAGAACAGGAATTCATCCACGAAAAATACATGGGCGAGTTCGTGAAGGGGATATTTCGCGACGAGGTGAAGTCCGCACTCGTCGCGACGGCCGGGCGCATGCGCGCCGATTCCGGGATCGAGGGGCTCATCCTGGGCGGGACGGAGCTCCCGCTCGTGCTGGGCCCGGCGGACCTTCCCGGGATGGGCGTGCTCAACACCACGGCGATTCACGTGGAGGCGATGATCGACCGGATGCTGTCGCATAACGCGTAATCGTAAGGGGGCGCCATGGACTGGTTATTTCTGCTGCTGGCGGGGGTATGCGAAATAGGCTGGCCGCTGGGACTCAAGGTTTCGCAGACGACGGCGCACAAGGCCTGGGGGATCGTCCTCGCGGCGGTCTCGATGGGAATGAGCGGGTACCTCCTCTGGCTTGCGCAGCGCACGATTCCCCTGGGCACGGCCTACGCTGTCTGGACGGGGATCGGTGCCGCGGGCACCTTCATCGTGGGTATACTCGTCTATGACGACCCGTCCGATTTCCTGCGCGTCGCATCCGTCGGGCTCATCATAATGGGCGTGATCGGGCTCAAGCTCGCGCATTGATCGCCGCCGGGGGTTGAACCGGCACACCGGCGTTATCGGCCCCCGAAAAAACCTGGCTTCCCGTCGCTTCCCGTGCCGTTATGTGAAACTAGTATCCGTGCGCGTCGCATCCGGGATTCGCGCCGCCGTCGCCGTCACCAGGTGCGGCCCTCACCGCTTTCCGCCCAGCGCCCGCCTGATGAGCGGGAACCTGAGCTCGATCGCGCTCTCGGGGCACAGCTCCTGGCAGCAGTAGCAGCGGATGCAGGTCCGGTAATTGTGCGAGGGCGGCCGCTTCGTGTCCCCGTCGAACCAGTCGACCGACTTGGGAACCGTGGGGCACATCTGGACGCATACGCCGCAGGCGACGCATTTTTCCTTTATTATGAACGGTTTCGGGACGAAGCGGTTGCTCAGGAATCGCATGAAACCCCTCGCCCGGTACGGCTTCAGGGGGGCGCGGTCGATATCGAAATCGGGAACCCGGAATCCCCCCGGGTCGTCGCCGAGCAGCTCGATGTCGGCTTCCCGCCAGACCCCCATGCCCGCCGCGTGCCCGAATTTCACCGTGGGCACGTACTCTGGGTTCACGTTGATCATGCGGCAGACGGTCGCGTCCAGGGCGATCGGGTCCGATGAAAACAGGAGCACGTTCATTGCCCTGGGTTTCCCCCCGCGCGGGCCGTTTCCCTCCATCGCATGAATGCCATCCATCACGTAAAGGGCCGGTTTCACGAAGCCGTTCAGGTCCACGAGCATCTGTGCGAACATCCCGGCGTCGGGGAGCTTGATGTGGTACTCGCCCTTGCGCACGCCCGGGATGCAGCCGAACTGGTTCTTCACGCAGCCGGTAAACTTTTCGAAGGCGTGCGTCTTGAGCTTGGGGAGGCTCACAATCACGTCGTTATCCAGCACGGCCTTCGCCACGACGAACTTCCTGTTCTGCACGCCCTTTTCGTGGAAGACCTCGACCGGTGTTTTGAAATCCGCTTCCGAAACGCCAAGCTCATCCGCGACGGCGAGGATGCCGCATTTCCGCGCGGCCCCCGTCGCAGAACCCACCGCCGGGGAGTCCCCGAAGCTCGCATACGCGCCGGTCGCGAGGATCATCTCGGCAACGGCCCTGAAGACGGTATGGTGGGTGTTCACGCACTTCTCGGGCGCGTCCCCCACGAGGAGGTTCGGCTTGAGGAGCACGCGCTGGCCCTTGGCCACGAACGCCCCGATTCCGCCTATAAGCGCAACACCGCGCTCTACCGCGCGCCTGACCTCCGGGTACTCGTAGCTTTCACAGCGCACCAGCGCTACCTTCGCCATTGTCTGTTCCTCCTTTAGCCTGCGGCATTGCCGGGGTGCCTATCCCCGTGCGCATTCTAGGGGCCGGACGCCGCGAGGCCAAGCACAATTCGGAACTCCGCGGACCGGGGAAAGCGGGAATTTGCCCCCCCTCCCGATTGTTAGTATATTTATAGGCGGAAACCGATCGCCGCACAGACGCGTTCAGGGCCTTCCGGGTGATGCTGCACAACGGGCAGCGTATCGCATTCAGCTCCGGGTAAAGGCGTACAGGACGCAGGGTGACTTTTTTCGGAAAATCGGGCTGCTTAATTCCTGTTCGCCCGGCCTCAGCAGCCGCCCGGTTCAAATTTCAGGAACACAGGCCAGTCGTGACGAGGGCCGATAATTCAGTCTGCGACGTAGGAATACCATCATAGAGAGGTACGTGCGCGTATATGGAAAACGAGGCAACCAGAGACGACGCCGGTCGATTCAGGGACCTGGTCATTCAGGGACCGCTCGATGAAAATGAAATGCGCGACCTGTTCCAGGGCATGCTGGACGACCAGGAAAACAGGTACGAGGCGCTCATCCAGAATATTCAGGAGTATATCTACAGCGTGAGCTATTCGCATGACGGGCTAACCTCCACCTATCACAGCGAACGGTCGCGGGAGGTCACGGGGTACAGCCCCGAAGACTACTTGAAAAATCCCGCACTGTGGTATTCCATGATCCACGCGTCGGACAGGGAAAGGGTGAACGATTTCCTCAGGCGGGTGAATGAGGACAGGAGAACCAACACGATCGAGCACCGGATCATCCGTAAGGACGGCAAACTCCGGTGGGTCTCGAATACATGTACCGCCGTTACCAACGGTGATGGCCGCCTTGAACGGCTGAACGGCTTCGTCCTGGATATTACCGAGCACAAGACCGCCGAGCTGCGGATGCAGCTCGCGGTGCGCGTGCTCGATGTCCTCAACAAGTCCGTACCCATGGGGGAGGCCATAAGGGAAATAGTCGCCCTCATCCGGCGGTATGCCGACATCGAGGCGGTGGGTATCAGGCTCAGGGACAACGGTGATTATCCTTATATCGAGACCGAGGGATTCACCAGGGATTTCGTAAAGAGCGAATCGAGCCTCCTGGGGTACGACCCGGACGGGGCCCCCGCACTTGATGCGCAGGGGAGGCCGGTGCTGGAGTGCCTGTGCGGGGCCGTTATGCGCGATCAAATTCCCCCCGGGCTGGGCGAGCGCACGGGGAACGGCGGTTTCTGGACGAACGACGCCCCCGGGCTTCTCGCGTCCCGCGATCTGAAAGAACTGGAAATCCGCGTCAGGGGGCGCTGTTTCGCCGTGGGCTACCGGTCGGTCGCGCTTATCCCGTTAAAATCGGGGGAGGACACGATCGGGCTCCTCCAGCTGAACGACAGCCGCGCGGACGCGTTCACGCCCGGGCTGCTGGAATATTTCGAGGGGATCGGGGCCAGCATAGGGATCGCCCTCTCGCGGAAGATCGCCGAGGAGGGGCTCCGTAAGGCTCACGCCGAGCTGGAATCGCGCGTACAGGACCGGACCAGTGCGCTCAACGAGGCCGTGCAGTCCCTGAACGCGGAGCGCCGGCGCTTCAACGAGGTTCTGGACGTGCTCCCCGCGTACGTGGTCCTTCTCACGGCCGATTACCGGGTTTCGTTCGCCAACCGGTTCTTCAAAGAGCGTTTCGGCGATTCGGGCGGGCGCCGCTGCTACGAATTCCTTTTCGAGCGAAGCGCCCCGTGCAAGAACTGCAAGACCTTCACCGCGCTCACTACCATGGCACCCTCGCGGTGGGAGTGGGCCGGCCCCGACGGCCGGCAGTACGATATATCCGATTTCCCCTTCGTCGACACGGACGGGTCGATTCTCGTGCTGGAAATGGGCCTTGATATTTCTGAGCGCAAGCGCGCGGAAACGGAGCTGGACGCCTACCGGCTCCGCCTGGAAGAGCTGGTGGCGCGGCGGACCGGCGAGCTCGTGTCCGCGAACGCGCGGCTCCAGTCCGAGATACTCGAGCGCATGCAGATCGAGGGCGCCCTGCGCGAACACGAGACCAGGTACCGCTCCCTCTACAACGCGCTGAGCGAGCTCACGGTCCTTCACGAGGCGGTCCTGGATAAAAAGGGCGCCGTCGTGAACTACCGTATTATCGACGCCAATCCCGCCTTCACCGCGGTCACCGGGATCCCGCGCGAACACGCGTTAGGCGCGCTTGCGACCGACCTTTACGGTACGGAGACGGCGCCCTTCCTCGACGTGTACGCCCGCGTCGCGACGACGGGGGAGCCGGAAAAATTCGAGGCGTATTTCGCTCCCCTGAACAGGCACTTCAGCATTTCCGCGATCTCGCCGAGCCCCGGCACGTTTGCCACAATCTCGAACGATATCACCGAGCAGAAGCGCGCGGAGCAGGCGCTGCGGGAGAGCGAGGAGCGCCTCTCGCGATTCGCGTCGGCCACGTTCGAGGGGATCGTCATGAGCGAAAACGGCGTGATCATCGACTGCAACGAGCAGTTCGCCCTCATGATGGGCAGGTCCGTTGGCGGGCTCAAGGGGATGCAGATGACAGGCATGATCGCCCCCGAGGATCGTGAACGGATCATGGAAGACATCCGGCTCAATCGCGATAGCGACACCGAGCTTGCGCTGCTCCGTGAGGACGGCGACAGGATCTACGTCGAGGCGCACGGCAGGAGCGCGGGTTCCGATTCGCTGCCGGGCAGGCGTTACATGATCGTGCGCGACGTGACCGATCGCAGGAGAAGGGAGGACGAGCTCCGAAGGCTTAACCGGACCCTTAAGGCGATGGGTGAAAGCAGCAAGGCGATGATGCGCGCCGGCGAGGACGAAATGGCATACCTGAACGAGGTATGCCGGATTATCGTCGAGGATTGCGGTCATTCCATGGTATGGATCGGGTTCGCCGAGGAGGATGCGGCCAAATCGGTCCGGCCCGCGGCCTTCGCGGGGTTCGAGAAGGGATACCTGGAGACCCTGAATCTCACCTGGAGCGATTCAGAGCGGGGACGGGGGCCCACGGGTACGGCGGTTCGCACCGGAAAACCGGTTGCATGTCGAAACATCGATACCGATCCCGCCTTCGCCCCCTGGCGCGCCCAGGCGCTGGCCCGGGGCTATTTCTCATCGATATCGCTCCCCCTCGTATACGAAGGCCGCGTCATGGGCGCGCTGAGCATCTACTCCACTGAAAAGGATCCATTCTCCGAAAGCGAGACGGGCCTGCTCATGGAAATCGCGAACGACCTCGCGTACGGGATCACGACGCTGCGCCTGCGGGCGGAGCACGCCAGGGTCGCGCGCGAATTGCGCGAGAGCCGGGAGGACCTCAACCGCGCGCAGGCCGTGGCGATGACGGGCAGCTGGCGGCTCGACGTGCGCACCAACGAGCTTCGCTGGTCGGACGAGAACCATCGCATTTTCGGAATCGCCCATGGCACGCAGCTCACCTACGACACCTTCCTCTCGACGGTGCACGCCGATGACCGCGCCTATGTCGACAAGATGTGGAGCGAGGGGCTGCGGGGCAGGCCCTACGATATCGAGCACCGGATCGTCGCGCACGGGATCACGAGGTGGGTGCGCGAGCGCGCCGAGCTCGAATACGACAACGACGGGGACCTGCGCGGGGGGTTCGGCACGACGCAGGACATCACCGAACGGAAGAGGGTTGAGGAGGCGCTCAAGGAGAGCGAAGGCGAGCTGCGCCAGCGCAACCTGGCGATGGAGGAGGACCTCAGGATCGCGCAGCTGGTGCAGAGCAGGTTCCTCCCGAGGCGCGCGCCCGGGAACGAACGGATACGGACCGAGTACCGCTACCTGCCGCATTATGCCGTGGGGGGCGATTATTTTTCGTTCGCCAATTTCGAGGATATCGGGCTTGGCATATTCCTGGGCGACGTGGTGGGACACGGCGTCGCGGCGGCGCTGTTCCTGTCGCTTCTAAAAGCAGCGACTGACCGTGTCTGCAGGCGGCACGGTTCGAGCCCGGGGGAGTACCTTGGCATGCTGAACGACGAACTGATCCAGTACATGGACGCCAATTTCATAACCGCGATCTACGGCCTGTTCCGGTACCGCGACGAAACCGGTCCGCTGGAATTCGTGTTCTCGAACGGGGGCCATCCCATGCCCATCCTCCACCGCCGCTCCGCGGACTCGATCGAGCTCCTGAACGCGAAGGGCACCATACTGGGGGCGATACCGGGCATGATGTACGAGGAGAAAACCGTAACGCTCAATCCGGGCGACAGGCTGTTCCTCTATACCGACGGCATCCCCGAGGCGCAGAACGAGAGTGGAAAGCTGCTCGGCTTCGACGAGATGAGGGACGTGATCGCGCGCGCAAGCAGGCCGGGGCTGGGCGAAACGCTCGACGGCATCATGGGGGAGGTGTACGCCCACCGGGGCCTGCGCCCGCTCGAGGATGACATCGTGCTCATCGGGTTCGAGGTGCCGTAGCGGTACGGGGCGCACCCAATGAATGACGTCTATCGGAGCCGGTAGCCCCCAAGAGGTACCAGCCGGCCATCTGGAGCGCGAAGAAGACGAAGTTTGCCTGCTCCCGCCCGCGCATTCCGCCGGGGAAAGAAAAAATGATATTGCATTATTCCCCGATCTGTGCCACTATCCGCGTATCGAGAAAATTTCCGGGCTGGGCGCGATGCGCGGGTTTCCAGGAGGATTTTTTCACGCGCCCAGGGGGAAATTCCGCGCACCCCCGACCGGGTGAACAACACTTGACGAAGGTTAGTACTTTTATGAAATCCCCATTGCATCTTATCCCCTTTTTGCGCTCTTACTGGGTGGAGCCCGGAAGGCTCCTCGCAGGCTGCTATCCCGGGGACAAGGAGCCGCGCGATACGACCAGGAAGCTGACCGGCCTTCTGGACGCGGGCATACGCGTCGTCATCAATCTCATGGAAAAAAACGAGACCGATCTCCAGGGTCATTCCTTTGTTCCCTACGAGCAGGAGCTCGAAGCGCTCGCACTGGAGCGCGACATCAAGATCGAGATGATACGCATCCCGGTGCGCGACAAGAGCGTCCCCGTGGAGAAGGTCATGAAGCGGATACTCTCGCGCATCGACGCCGCGCTGGCGAAGGACAAGCCGGTGTACCTGCATTGCTGGGGGGGACGCGGCCGCACGGGGACCGCGATTGGCTGCTACCTCGCGCGCCACGGGATTGCCGTGGGCGACGCCGCGCTCGAGCGCATACGGATACTGCGCGCCGGGGATTCGTCCGCCCGGCTGCCTTCGCCCGAAACCACGGAGCAGCGCGCCTTCGTCCGCGGGTGGGCGGAGGGAGAGTAGGGGGTGGGCGTCGAACGCATCGATTCGCGGGCGACCCCGCTCCGGCACTCCACCGACGCGACGCGCCATGAACGCATGGTTGAGTTGCTGCGCCGGGTGGACGTGCTCTCGCCCCTGCGGGAATACGAGCTCGACACGATCGCCCGACACTGCGAATTCACCGCTTTCGTCCGCGGCCAGGTGATTTTCACCCAGGGGTCCGCGGCGGATTCCTTCCACGTCGTTGACCGGGGCAGGGTCGGGATCATCACCGTGGACCACGAGGGCGCCGACGCGGTGATCGCCCACATCGCCGAGTCCGAGTCGTTCGGCGAAATAGATTTCCTGGCAAGGAGCCCGCGCAGCGCGACCGCGCTCGCGGACGTCGATTCCGTCCTGCTCGGATTTCCCGCGCGGGGGCATTCCCCGGAGACGATTTTCCGCGAGCACCCCTACCTGTGGGGGGGCATGCTCTACCGGCTCCTGGGTGTCATCGCCGGAAGGATCTGGCACGTGAACCGCCTCCTCATGGAAAAATCGCAGTGGCTCATGGACCTGCGCAAACAGCTCCTGCGCGACAAGATGACCGGCCTCTACAACCAGGTCTTCCTCAAGGAGGACTTCGTGAACCTGCTCCCGGATTTCGGGAAACGCGCCGCCCTGCTCATGCTCAAGCCCGACAATTTCAAGGATATCAACGACCGGTACGGGCACGAGGCGGGGGACCGCGTGCTCAACCTCATGGCCATCTTTCTGCAGTCCGAGCTCGGGGAGAACGACATAGGGGTCCGATACCGCGGCGACGAGTACGCGGCAATACTTCCCGGCGCCGGAAAGGACGAGGCCGTGAAGAAGGCGAAAGAAATCAACGCCGCGTTCAGGACCATGAGCCTTTCGCGGATAATCGATTCCGGCGAGGAGCGCATACGGGTGAGCGTGGGCATCGCGCTGTACCCCGACGACGCCGAGACGAGCGCCGGGCTGGTCACGGCCGCGCATCGCAAGATGTCCGGGGCGCGAAGCGCCGGGGGAAACAGGGTGCTCGTATGAAGGGGGTCCGCCCATGACCGCGCTGCCGAAAAGCTTCCCCGTGTTCTCGGGACTCACGGATGCGGAGCTGAAGACGCTGGGTTCGTATTTTACCGCGCGCACCTGCGAGAAAGGGGAGATTGTGCTTTCGCGTAACGAGATGAATGAGGACCTGCTCATCGTGGCGCACGGGAAAATTATCAGCACCGCGGCGCTGCCCGGGAGCATGGAGCGCAAGCGGCACGAATACCGCCCGGGGGATTTTTTCGGGGAGATATCGCTGTTCGGGAAGAAGCCCGCCCTGAGCGCCTACCAGGCCGCCGAAAAAAGCGTGCTCCTGACGGTTCCCGAATCGGAGCTGCGCGCGTTCATCGAGGAGCATCACGAGGCCGGTGTACGGTTCATCTCCAGCCTGCTCTCACTCACCGTGCGGCACCTGCGCGACTCGAGCAACTTCCTCGCCGATATCGTCCAGTGGGGTGAGGAGGCGAGCCGGCGCGTGATCACCGACGAGCTCACGGGCGTGTACAACCGGGAATTCCTGGACGACGCGATGGAAAGCTTTTTCAGCATATCCGTGAACAACGGCAAGCCGCTCGCGCTCCTCATGATCGACATCGACCATTTCCGCGAAATCAACGAAGGCCTGGGGCTCGATACGGGAAACGCCGTTTTGCTCGAGATCGTTCTCATCATCAAGGGTGTGATCCAGGATCACGGCATACTCGCGCGCTACGGGGGGGACGAGTTTTCGGTGCTGCTTCCGGAGGCGAACCTCGACAGGGCGCACGCGATAGCCGAAAAGATTCGCGCCGGCGTAGAAGGTCACGATTTCTCGAAGCAGCTCGCGGGAGGATCGGCGGCGTTGAGCGCGAGTATCGGCATCAGTGCGTACCCGGAAACGGCTTCGGAATTCGAGCACTTCAAGGAAAAGGCGGACGTCTCGCTCTACCGCGCGAAAGAACTGGGACGCAACCGGGTGGTGAACGTCGACTGAGGTGCGGCACCCGGCCTGCCGAACAAGCGTATCGGCCCCCGATCCCCCGCCGGGTGAGTCAGGCTCCCGGTTAATTTCACACTACCGTATAATTATTCACATCCGCCGTGCGTGTCCCCGTGACCCCGCATACATGCTTGACATCCCCGCGCAATTCTATACACTGTTCGCTTCCATTCGCCTTCGTGCAGGAGAAGATCATGTCGCAGCCGGGCGGGGGGATGCAGTGAACCGGCCCCCGCGGCGTGACATAATCGCGAGGGATTGGTATATTGAATACGGGGATACCCCATTAAATGCGTACGGGCGGCCATGGACCTTATAACAGAACATGATATCGACACGATCCTTGAGGTTCTCTCCCAGGAGGCCGAGGAGCCGTTCATACATCTGCTCAAGATGATGCGCAAGGAACAGCCGAACATCTTCCAGTACCTCAGGGACGCCGAGTCCGACGAGTTCAACGGCGACGAGCGGACCCTGCTGTGCAATGTCTCTGCCGTTGCATGGTATGTAATCAAAAAAACGACAGGCGCCGGGGAGAAGGTGAGCGCACACCACCTGGATGCGCGCCTGGAGGCGAACCTGGAGCTCATCGAGGACGGGGACCGTGAGGAGCTTCCCGACGACGGGGACGAGATGTCCCTCGCGGGCATGCTCGCCGATTTCAACGAACAGCCCATGCTCATGACCTTCCTGGTGGCTCTTGTCACGGACCGTCCCGCGGGTTACGCGGGGAATGTCCGGGAGGAGATGCTGCCCGTCGCCGTCATGCACGTAAAGACGATCGTGGACTCGCTTCTCCTGCCCGAGAAGGTCGACGATACGGCGGAGGATGACGAGGAAGAAGAAACCGTAGGCGAGTACTCGGACGAGGCGTTCGCCCGCGCGCGGGAGGCCGTCGAGGGCCTGTACGCAAAATTCTCCGCGAGCAGCTATTTCAGGGACCTGGATCCCGCGCAGCGGGAGCACGCCCGGGACATCGTAACGATGTTCGGCAAGGTCATGTACGAATACTTCCTGCTCGCTCCGGCCGAGTGGACCGCCCGACGCGCGGCGGACTGCTGCCTCGAGATCCTTCCGGGAATGGTGGAATGCCCGGTGAGCATGATCCTGCCTGTTGTCGCCTCCTTTGCATCGTTTGCGGCGTCATCGGGACGCGTGCCCGCCGCGGCGCGCATCGCCGACAGGATCGGAAAGATCGGGGACGCGCACTAGCGCGCCTAACGGTGCGCGCGCGCCGTTGACTTTGTCCCCGCACCGGCAGTATATTGATGAGGAAGCCCGGGAGGCGGCATTCGGGGCGGCGCGGGGGAGTACGCCGGTTCCCGGAAAAGCGGCATTCTGAAGAGGGCTGGAACGGAGCGCGCCCGGGGAACGGAGGACCATGACGGCCGAGGCAAAGCTCATAACCGATAAATCCCTGTTTGGTGGCATATTCGCCCGCGTTTTCATGCGCGGAAACGTCTTCATCAAAACCTCCGGTCTCAACATCCAGGTCGAGTCCTTCCATTATTCGGAAGGCGAGCTTCTCGTGAAATTAAGCGAACCGGGAGGGGAATTGAATAACCCCCTCTTTTACGTCCGGCACGGCGAGGAGGTTTTCTTCACCCACGCGAAGCTTCTCTCCCGCGACGAGGACGGCCAGTACCGCTTCCACCCGGTCGACGTGCAGATACTCCAGGCCCCCCGCCGGGAAGACCGCAGGCAGGTCGCCGGCGCCCAGAATCCCGGACGCGAGCCCGCGTATATATCGAACATCGTGAGCGATTTCATTCTACGTGAAAGCCTTTCGAACAACCGGAAGAAGATCGAAATCTTCAAGGACAGCATATTAAAGAAGATAGGGAGCGGTTTCCCCGCGTCTCGGGTATACCTGGTGAACGAAAAGCCGGGTGACGGAAGGATGGAATACTTCCGGAAAGAACGTGTTCCCCTCTTCATCAATAACCTGGATGACCGCGAGGGGCTCGCGGCGGAACCGCCGGGCACGTTTTACCTTACGCGCATCCTTCCCAATGAACCGGAGGAAAAATCCGTGAAGCTCGTGTCGGAAATCGCGGTCCCCTTCCTCTACCGGCTCATGCTTCCGTTCGGGTATCTCCAGGTGAACGGAGCCGACAGGTTCGGGGACGAGGACTTCGCCGCGATGAAAAAGCTCGGGATGTCGATCTCCACGGTGATGACCAACGACAGGCAGCTCATCAAGGGCTCCGAGGAAAAAATCGCGGTGACCGATTTATCGGCGAGCGGTATGGGCATTTTTTTCCGGGACAGGCCCCTCATAAAGTATTTCAAGGACGGGAGCCAGATGGTGTTCGCGATGTTCCTCCCGGGAGGGAGGCAGTCGAACATGCTCTGCGAGGTGCGCAATATCAGCATAATGAAAAACACGATCTACCGGGTCGGGTGCGAGATCGTGAACATGGACTCGATCGGCGAGGTGCATTACACGGAATACCTGGAAAGCCTGGCCGCGCCCGCCGGCGCGCCCGGACAATAGCGCCGGGACTCAGTCGCCGAGTTTCAGGAGTTGCGCCTTCTTCGTGGACTCGTTTCCGAATTTAACCGGGAGGTCGACGAGGCCCCGCACATCGAAGGGCGGGCGTGAGAGATCGATGCGCCGGTAATCGCCGATATTTATGTCCTTGTTCCCGTCCGCCGTGAGGGCGTCGTTGGTGATGAGCGCCCACCGGTATTTTCCCTTCTTCAAATTGTTCCGTATGAATTTTTTCACGAGCTCGTTGGGCAGGTGCTGCAGCACGTCCTTGCAGATAAGCAGGTCCGCCGCGGGAAGGTCCCCGGTGATGTCTCCCATTTGGAATTCGAAGCGGTCTCCGCGGTAATTTTTCTTCAACCGCTCGATCACCACGTTCGATATGTCGATACCCAGGTAGCGCGCGCCGCCCCAGTCGATGAGCCTTGAAAAATTCCAGTCGCCGCAGCCCGCGTCCACCACCGAGGCCACCTTGTTCTTCCGGATGAATTCCTCGATCCATGCGCGGTACTCGCGCGTGATCTCGACGGTCGAGCCCGTGCCGCTCGTGCCGCGGTCCTGGGCGTCCTTTCCCCACCGGCCCTCGGTGTAGATCCGGTCGAAGGTTTCGGTGAGCCTGTTCCCGGTGAAGGCGTCGATAATGAACCAGGTCAGGACAAGCGCCCCCAGGAGGGACAGTGCTACGGTGATTTTTTTCTTCATTAATGCCTCCCGGGGGAATCCCGATCGTTGTGCGACTCGATGCTATTTCTCCAAAAAAAGGTTATTGAGCGCGCCCGGATGTCAACAAGGAAATTCCCGCACCGCTCGCATCCTCGAAAAACCATCCCGCGCATCAGCGCCCCAGCGCCTTAACGATTCCCTTCGCGGCGAGCGCCCCGGAGGAGAACGCGAATTGCAGATTGTAGCCCCCGGTGTCGCCGTCCACGTCGATCACCTCGCCCGCGAAAAAAAGGCCCGGCACCAGGCGCGACTCCATGCTGCCCTTGTGGATCTCGGTGACGGGAATCCCTCCGCGCGTCACCATCGCCTCGTTCCATCCGCCCAGTCGCTCGATTGAAAAGGGGAACGCGCCCATGCGTTCCGCGACCAGGGCGCGCGTCCTCTTGTCCAGCTGCGCCATGCGCAGGTCCGGGGCTATTCCCGAGGCCGCGAGCGCCGATATCGCCAGCCGCTCCGGGACGCCCATCCCGCTCACGCAGTACTTGAGCGACTTCCTGCCCATCGGCGCACAGGCCCCGGTGAGGGCCTCGTCCAGCGCACTCGCCGATACGCCTGCAAGCGCGACGGTGATCGTGTCCCCGGGGAGCACCGAGCGGCTCATGTCGAGCACGCCGGGGCCCGAGAGGCCGCGGTGCGTGAAGAGGACGTCGCCGCGCGCCTCCCTGATCGTGCGCCCGCCCCGCATGAGCGCGAGGGGCGCCTGGTCGAGCGAAATGCCCGCGCACTCCACGAACGCGTAATCGCGCACGATAACGGGCGCGAGCGCGGGCTCCGGCTCAACGATCGAATGGCCCAGGCGCCGTGCGAGCGCGTAGCCGTCCCCGGTGGACCCGGTCGCCGGATAGGATTTCCCGCCCGTCGCGATGACCACGCTCGACGACCGGTGTGCCGCGTCCCCCGCGGCAACCTGGAACCCGGTGTGCGCGGCCTGCACGTATTTCACGGGCGCGCCCAGGGACAGGATCGCGCCCGTGCGCGCGCATTCCGCGAGGAGCGCCCCGAGCACGTCGTGCGCGTCCTGCGAGGCCGGAAATATTTTTCCGCCGGGCGTCTCGGTCATCGCGACGCCGCGACCGGCGAAGAAGTTTTCAAGGTCCGCGTTGGTGAAATCGAAGAGCGCGGGCTTGACGAACCTGGCGCGCTCCCCGTAATGGGCCGGGAAGTCATCGATAGGGCCCGCGTGCGTGATGTTGCACCTTCCGGAGCCGGAGACGAGGAGCTTCTTCCCCGCGGCGGGATTTTTTTCCAGCACGAGGACGCGAAGTCCCGCCGCGGCGCACCTGAGCGCGCAGAAGAGTCCCGCGGGTCCCGCGCCGATTATTATCGCGTCATGATCGTGCATGGAGGCGTATCAGGCCAGGAGCTGCTTCAGGCACTCCAGGTACGCCTCGCCCCGCCGCTCGGCCAGGAGGTCCAGGACGAGCATGAAGGAAGGCTGGATGATGAGACCGATCCCCATGGAATACCAGAAATCATTCCTCCGGAATACGAAGGTGAGGGCGATGCCTGCGGCAAGGAGCGCGATCTCGATGAGCTTGTAGGTCGTGAACGCCCGCATCACTGCCTCCATGCGCGGGACCTCGGCGGCCTTGCAGGCGGCGGGGTCCGCGTCGAGCTGGCGGGAAAGGCCCGCGACCTGGGCGTCCGTGCGCAGGTAGACGGCGCCGCCCACCGCGATCTGGATGAGGGCGATGAGCACCAGCGGGATGATCATGCCGCGGAACGAGGGCGCCTTGAGATACAGGAGCGCGGACGCGGTGATCGCCGTCATCCCGACCAGCACGAAGATAAGGCTTTCGGTCTTCTCGGCGGAAAAATAATCGGCCATGCAGCCGTGCATCTGTTCGATGGTGCCCATGCGTCGATACCTCGCGATGTTTTTTATAGTATGAAGCTATCGCATAGCAATGTCAAATCTTTACGCGGGCGCTCTCCCGTTGAACGCCTTCCGCGCATGCTCATGGACGCGGAAGAGGGGGTCCGATACGCCCGGCCCCGGTTCCCGGTGAACCCCGCAGGTGCGCGCTTCGACCGCGCCAGGTAACATGCGACACCGTCACACATGCGATGCAATCACGCGCTATTTCACCGGCACGCAGGTGCAGATCTTGTTGCAGGTGCAGTAGCCCCGTCCCCCGCCCGTGTCCCCGCCGTAAGGACGCTCCGCGGCGGGTGTCTTGAGCGTGCCCTTCACGGTGTTGCACGTGCACACCGAACCGCCGGGAAGCTTTGTTTCGGAGGAGACGGAATAGAAGGCGGTTTCGCCGGATTCGTTTTTCTTCCTGAAAACCTTCGCGGTCTCCTTTTCCGAAAGCGAGGCCGGGCCGAAAAAGCACGCTATCTGCGCACCGGACTTGAGCGACCAGCTTTTTATTTGTGAATCGCCCCCCGCCGAGACGACTGTCTCGCCGTCGGGCGATACGGCGAGCCTCGACACGCCGCCGGCGTGACCGGGGAGCGTTTTCAGGAGCGCGCCCGTGGCCGGGTTCCAGGCGAGCAGGGTTCCGTCCCGGGACCCGGAGACGAGCGTCCTGCCGTCGGGAGTGAAGGCGAGCGAGTTCACCGAATCCGTATGGGCCTTCATGACGGAATAGGGCTTCGCCTCACCGGGACGGAAGAGCATGATCCCGTTGCCGGGGGAGGAGACCCCGGCGGCGAGTATCCTGCCGTCCGGTGACCATGCGAGCGCGTTCACCTGCCCCTCGAGTCCCCTGGATTCAAGGAGCCTTTTTCCGGAGGGAAGCGCGTACGTGCGCAGCGACTTGTCCTGGAATCCCGCGACGAGCGTGGCCCCGTCGGGTGAAATCGTCATCGTCGAACACGCGTCGGGCGTATCGGTGATAATCTGCACGATTTTTCCGGAGGGGATCCCGATGAGGGAGATAGTCATATCACGGTGCAAGGCCGCGAGCACCGTACCGTCAGGCGAAATCTTGATCCCGGTTACGGTCTTGTCGCGGGGCTTGAATGAGAACGAGGGACGGGACAGGGGATCCTCGGTGACGCGCTCCTTGTCCCCCGACATCGGGTAGAAGATGACGGGGCCTGTCCGGGGAGCGGCGACCAGTATCTTTCCGTCCGGGGTGAACGCCAGGTCCGTCAGGGTCGTGGCGTTGGGCGTCAGGATCAGGCGGGCTTTCATCGAGGGGAGGTCGAACAGAAACGGATATCCGTCGCCGCCCGCGGCGAGGGTCTTTCCGTCCGACGAGAGCGCGATGGCGTTCACCCTGCTCAGTTCCGCCACGGACTCGAGCGGCTTCCCGGAGGGGAGCTCCCAGGCCGCCACCTGCGTGGTCGAGGCGGAGAGGAGCATCTCCCCGTCGGGATGGACGATGAATCCCGTGATCGCGTCCGGGTGCGATTTGAGCCCCCCGGCGCATTCCCCGGAAAAGGGCACGGTCCCGGTGTCGGTCGTGCCGGTGGAAGAGCACCCGGACGCGCCCAGTACGCCCAGCGCCGCGACGCCCAGGGCGGTCGTGGCAAGGAAGTCGCGGCGTCCCATGTTCCAGTCCGCGTCGATCCCGTCGATCCTGTGTATCTGCGGCTCCGCCGCGGTGCCGTCCGCATAACGGCGCTCGACGCGGAACTCTTTCTTTTTAATGCCCACTGGAAATCACCTCGAATATTTTACGGGGGGGCCGATTCACTCCTTCCCGATCCTTCTGCGCACCTTGTCCCACGAGCCCGTTATGAGAAAGCTCTCGTCCATGCAGCCGACCATCTTCGCGAACAGGCCCAGGGGAACCGCGAACGTGAGGGTGCCGGCCGGAACACAGGGACGCGCCGAAACGTCGAACATGCCGATCACGGCGCGGGGGCTTTCCGCGTTCATTTCGAGCCAGGGAAAGTGGACGATCGAGCCGCATCCCGGCGCGAAGGGGCAGAATACGCCGTTGGGTTCAACCCGGTCGAAATTCGCGAGCGTGAAAAGGCCCGAGAGCACGTCGGGCTTCGCGAAGAAGATCACGATCTCCGGATCGTCGCGATCGACCAGGTTGTCCCAGCGCTTGAAGACGAGGGGACGGTCGTCGGCGGGAAGGTGCGCGAGGTGTTTCTGCGTCTCGAGCACGATCTCCGGCGTTCTCTTGTAGCGCTCTCCCTCCATCTCGTTCGGGATGCCGCAGGAGAGGAAGTACTCGAATTTAGGGCGTATCTGTTCGGCATAGCCCAGGTAGCGCCGCGCGCCGCCGCAGGCGACCGCCTCCTTCCCGAACGAGAGCGACTCGCCCCGGCGCACGCGCGCGAGGTCGGCGATGAGGCAGCTCCAGCCCTTCGGGGTCGCCGCCTTCGCGGCCGTTCCCTTATCGTTCCCGAACCAGCACACGATCGGCAGCTCGACCTCACCGAAATATTTTTTCCAGCCGGATAAGAATTTTTCTTTCAGTTCCATGTCCATGATCGATGTCCCCCCTTCCGGAATCGTGCGCCTCAGTTCGTGTGTAACAGTATTCCCGAGTAGTCATTGTCGATCTTCAGCATGTCGAGCATCGCGGAGATCGAGCCCCGGTGATGGGTCCCGTGGTTGAACACGTGCATGAGCATGTGCCAGTAGGTCTTCTCGGTCTCTTTGCCCATGATGTTCTTGTACCGGAACCGGCGCGTGAGGTCCTCGGCCTTCGTTTCCGCGGCGATCGCGACATAGAGATCGTCCAGTTTCTCCTTGAGCGGGAAGAGGGCGCGGCAGTTCGCGCCGGTCATCGCGTTGAGCTCCGCGTCCGGGACGTCCGCGAGCCCGCTGTTCTCGATGCACGCGTACGTGATGAGCCCGCGAATCCTGTTGAGCCAGATGATCTCGGCCCACGCGAGGTGGTGGAGCGTTCCGGAAATGGACTTGAAGAACGTCCCCGTGTCTTTCAGGAGCGCTTCGTCTGGCAGCCCCGCGAGGATACCCATCATCTTCGCGTCTGCCTTCCTGTTGTAAGCGGCGAATAGCCGTATGGTCTCGATCATGACATCCTCTCGCGCGCCTCTTGTATTAATGTCCCAGTCTCTCGGCGTTTTTGAGCGCCCTGTCCCTGTTCGCGCCCGTGTAGCCGGTCTTCACGTACGTGTCGTAGGCTTTGCGGAAATACTGGCCCGCAAGCTCCTTGTTCCCCTGCTTTTCGCCGGTCAGGCCGATATTAAACAGCAGTCCCGCGTAGTCGGTGGTATCCGCGAGTCCCAGGGCGTCCCTGATCTCCTGCGCGCGGACATAGTTTTCCCGGGCCTGGTCATAGGCGCCCTTGTGGAAATAGACGCTGCCGATTGCCGAGAGCAGGACCGCGTACGAGTCGGTTTTTTGAAGCGCCAGGGCGTCCCGGATTTCCCGCGCGCGGATATAATACTCCATCGCCGTGTCCGGCTGTTTTTTGCCCGCGTAGACCAATCCGATATTCGTCAGCAGGGCCGCGTACCCGCTGGTTTTCTGTTCCCCGAGGGAGTCCTTTATTTTTTCGGAAATACCGTATAATTCGAGCGCCTTGTCGTACTGCCCCTTTTTCCAGTACGCGCTTCCCGTATTGGTCATAAGGGCCGCGTAGCCGCTCGTATTCTGCAGCCCCAAGGTGTCTCTGATATCCCTCGATTTCGCGTAGCACTCGAGGGCCTTGTCGAGTTTGTCCATCTCCTTGTACACGAGGCCTGTCCTCGCCATGAGATTCGCGTATTCCCGGGTGTTCGTCCCCGCCCTCTTGACGAAAAGCGCATCGGCCCTCTCGAGGTATCCCAGGCCTTCCGCGAAAAGGTTCAGGACGCTCCCCGCGGTATAGCCCGCCTCGCCCAGCGCGGCCAGGTAGTCCGGCTGCTGTTCGAGCGCCTTCTTGAAATAATCGAGCGCGGTGCGCGGGTTCGAGCCGCGCACCTGCAATCCCTTCGCGTAGAGCTCGTAGGCGGAAAAGCTGGGCTTTTCGGCGGTTTCGATCTTCTTCTTCTCGTCGTCGGTGAACCTGACGGGTTTCACGTCCGCGATCTTCACCTTCTCCGTCTCGGCCATGAGCGCGAAGACGATTCGGTCTTGAAGATCGAAGATGCCGCCCAGGGTGCCGTCCACCTTCACCGATTTCTGGACGCTCCCCTTTTCCACGTCGATGAGCACGGCGTTCACGCGCACCTGGGTCCCCGCGACCAGGTAGTTCCCGGAGAAGATGAGGTTGGCGCCCAGCACCCTGCCCACCTTCACGGCCTTCTGCTCGTCCACGAGCCCGGTAAGTCCCAGCTGGATTTCGTCCACCGCCTTCTTCCTGTCCGGTTCGGAGATGACGGTGACGTCCTGGATCTTCCCCAGGTCCGAGACCACGGACGAGGTCATGCCCGCGGATATCCACGAGTACGCCTGGTCGCCGGTGTTTTCGAACGGGTGCACGAGTATGGTCATCTCCTTTGCGGTGAGCGCGGGTGCGGTGAAAATGGAGAGCGCGAAGACGAGCGCTGCGGTGGCGGATCGATTCATGGCAGGTGTCCTCCTTGCGGGTCGCTCCGTACTATGGCAGGCGGGAGCGGTTTGTCAAGAATTTACGTGGGAGGGGTCCGATGCGCGCACGGGCCCGGGATGGCGCGCAAGAAGTTCAATGCCGGCCGGCGCGCGGGCGCGACACTACGCCGGGCATCCGGACGCGCCCGGGAGCGAATCGGCGCCCATCGCCTATTTCTCGAGGCACACGCAGTTCTTCGAGCCCCGCTTGCCGCGGTAGAGCGCGTTGTCCGCGCGCCGTATGTTCGCGTCAACACTGAGCGCGGGATCGTAGCCGGTCACGCCGAACGTTATCGTGACGCGCACCTCCTCCCCACCGTAATCGATGCGCTCGGATTCCACGAGGGTGCGTAGCTTCTCGGCGATCGCGCCCAGGTGGTAGAGACCGAGGCCGGGAGAAGGGCGCCAAAGGAATTGACTTCGGGCGGGAAAGGGGATAACCTGGGACAAGAAATTTAAAGTGAGGTGAATATGGCGGACGAAAAATCCTATGCGATCCCGGTCACCGGTGCGGTCCTCTCCGGCGGGAAAAAGACCCTGGTGCTTGCCATCCTTGGCGCGCTTCTGCTCATCGCCGGTTCAATGTACGCGGTCGACTGGATGATCCTGATCTTCCGGATCGAGGGCGTGTACTACGCCGCGATTATGAAGGCCTTCATGTCGTTTATGTGCTGTGTTCTCGCGATCTTAATTGGAAGAAACCACCTGGACCCGCGTGACCGAAAGCTCCTCGTGGCCGCCTTTCTCTGCATGGTGCCCATCGATATCACCATGAGCGTTATCGGCGTCTCGAAAACGCTCACCTTCTCGGGGAGCCTTTTCATGTCGGCCGGGGTGCTCTCGATCATCGCCCACGCGATCCTCGCGGTTCGTCACGGCAGGGGCTTCCCTTACTTCAGAAAATCCTGGAAACAGGTCCATGGCCCCCAGACCCTTCTGCAAAAGTACTGGATCCTCCTCGTCATACTCGCGACCGCGGTGGCGGCGATGGCGCTCATGTGGGAGGACATCGTTCGCATCAATCACCAGGTGATCGCGCCCATCTATACCGCCTTTTTCTGCTTCAATACCTGGGTGGCATGGGAAACGGTGCGCTACCGGCTGTATCCGCGCCCCAACGCCTTTCTCGCGGCGCTCGCCATGACCGGCTGGTACGTCACCGAGATCGTGGGCGAGATCAGCAATATCCGCATAGGGCCAGCCTCGGATTATGCGTTCGCGATGGTCTGGGTGTTCTACGGGTCGAACGTCGTCCTGGTTGCGCTCTCCGGGTACCGGTGGCGTTCGTAGAGATGCGAAAGCGCCGCAAATACTGCTGCGCCCGTCCGAAAATTCACCGCGGGGGATTCCACGCGGGCGGGAAATAGGTATATTGGTAACGGTTGGAGAAAGCCGCATATGAACCAGACACCTCGCATCATGGCACGCGGTCCCCTTTTCCTGTTGGCGCTTTCACTCTGGGGCTGCGCGCCCGTATACTACGCTCCCAATACCCATAATGTTCCCCTAATGACCCGGCGAGGCGAGGGCCGGGCGGCGCTGTACGCGGGCGACCACCGGGGAGAGATACAGGCCGCGTACGCGGCCGATAACGGGCTGGGCCTCATGCTGAACGGCGCCTACGTCAAGGAAAAGGACGACAAGGACGGGGACGGGGGCAGCGGAAAATTCGCGGAACTGGGCGCGGGATATTTCACCCGCGTGCGCGATTATTTCGTATTCGAGACCTATGGGCTCATGGGTTACGGGGACTTTGGAAACCATTTCCCGTCCACGCTCGACGCGCATCCCGGGAGCACCGGAAGGATCACGGGGAGGTTTGCCCGCTACGGCGTACAGCCCGCGTTCGGCTTCACGTCACGGTATTTGGACGCCGCCGTTTCGGTGCGCGCGGTCGGGGTGCGCTATTTCAATATCGAGGGGGGCCTCGTGTTCGACAACCGCGACCAGGTCGACTACCTGGAGGACCGCCGCAGCCAGTTCATGCTGGAACCGGCGCTCACGATCAGGGCCGGGTACGATTTCCTGAAGCTCCAGTTTCAGACGGGGACGAGCCGGAATCTGGGCGATGCCAGGTTCCGCCAGGAGAAGGGCTACTGGACCGCCGGCGTGCTGTACCCGTGGGGAGGGTAGGGCGTCCGTCCGCCGTCCGCGCGAGGTACGCAATCGACGTCGTCTGACGCGCAACGCATGTGCGAGAAAAAGATAGTGGAGGTTGATTATGTTCGGGAAAGCCTTACACGGAAGCCTCGCGGCCGCGGTCATGTGCGCGGTCGTGTGCGGAATGCCGGCGTTCGCATGCGGGGGCGCGGGCGATCTGGCCGAAAAGGAGAGGATAATCGATACGGTGAACACGCTCTTCGTGAGCACTGACAACCGCGACTGGGGCGCGGTGAAGGCCTGTTTCGCGGACGAGGTCCTCTTCGACATGACCTCGATGGCGGGCGGAAGCCCCGCGAAGCTGAAACCGGGAGACATCGCCGACATGTGGGACAAGGGGCTCAAGCCCCTCAAGGCCGTGCATCACCAGGCAGGAAACTACAGGGTGACGCTCAAGGGCGGCGGGGCGGACGTTTTCTGCTACGGGATAGCCCTTCACTGGCTTCCTAATCCCACGAACGTGAACGTGCGCGCCTTCGTGGGAAGCTACGACTTCCACCTGGTGCAATCCGGTGCGGCGTGGAAGATCGACAAGTTCAAATTCAACCTTAAATTCATCGAAGGAAACAAGGACCTGGAAAAGGCCGCGAGGCCGTAGCGGAGCCCTTCCCGCGATTGGACGGCAAAGGTGCGGGGATTTTCCGCATATAATGTCGCATAACGTGTATCCGCCGCGGACGCGGTCGGGTTACCGTTCTCCGCGGCGCACGGGTCCCCGGGTTCAACGCGCCTTGAATACTACCGGAAGCGTATCGGCCCCCATGCCTCCGTGATCGCGCTCGAGATCGATGAGATGCCTCTTTCTCCACAAGCCTCCCCCGTACCCGGTGAGCGTGCCGTCCATGCCTATCACCCTGTGGCAGGGGATGATGATCGCGATCCGGTTGTCGCCGTTCGCCCGGGCGACCGCGCGCATGGCACGGGGACGCCCGATCCGCCGGGCGAGCTCCCCGTAGGAAACGGTCTGCGCGTACGGGATCCCGCGCAGGGCGTTCCACACGAGCTCCTGGAAGGGGGTGCCGGCCGTTTCGAGCGGAACGTCGAAATTCGTGCGCGCGCCCGCGAAGTACTCGTCCATCTCCTTCTGAAGCTGCGCGAGATGTGCGGTGACGCCGGGCATGAACCGCGCGCGAAACCTTCTTGAAAGACGCGCCACCTGCGTTTCGAGCATTCTCCTGTCGACAAACTCGAGGAGGCAGATTCCCCCGGCGCCCGATCCGGCGAGCATGGGGCCCAGGGGCGTTGTGATCCGCGTCGTGGTGATGACCGCCTCGAAGCCGGGTTTCCCGGGCGCGCCGTCGTACGCTTTTTTGAACGCGTCGTTGAACCCGGAGAGCGATTCGTAGCCCGAATCGTAGGCGGTGTCCAGGATGCGCCCGCCCCGCTTGATCCTCCCGAACGCCCTGCCGATCCGCAGGGCGCGCAGGTACGCCTGGAAGGTCATCCCGTGGTTCGCCCTGAACCAGCGGCGCAGGCGCGCCGGGTCCGTGCCGCGCGCGCGGATGTCGGCGTCCTTCATGCGGGTTCCGTGATCCGCGTACACCGCGTCAAGGATGGTCCGCACCCAGTCCGGCGTCGCGCCGCGCGCCTCCATGGGGCGGCAGACCAGACAGGGACGGTAGCCCCCGTTAAGCGCCTCGCGGGCGCTCCTGAAAAACTCTATGTTCTCCCGCCGGGGTTTCCTGGCGGTGCAGGTGGGACGGCAGAAGATGCCCGTGGTTCTCACCCCGGTGAAGAAGAGCCCGTCGTACCCGCTGTCCCGCGCGTAGAAGGCCTTCTCCATGCTGCGTTCATCGATAATCTGCGTGGCGTTCATGGGTTCCTCCCGGTTACAGGAATACAACATACCCACGGCCGCGGGATCCTTCAACCGGAAACTGGACGCGCAATTCCCGGGTTAGGCCTGGAAATAATCGATCGCCCGCTTGAGGTTTTCGGCCATGCCCGCCAGCGATTCCGAGCTTCCGGAAAGCTCCTCGGCGCCGGATGCGTTTGTCTGCGTGAGCTCGTTTATGCTGGATACCGATTTCACGATCTCCCCCACGGCGATCCGCTGCTCGTCGGTCGCGGTGCGAATCTCGCCCGTGCGCTTCATCATCTCGCCCGCGTCCCTGTTCACCGACTCGTTCACGGCGAGCTGTTCCTGCATGGACGAGGAAAGGGCGCGCAGGGCCTCGCCCATTCCCGTGACGTCGCCTATAATGCCGCGGATGAGCGCGCTTGTGGAATTCACGTTCTCCTGCCCCTTCCCGATCTCCTCGTTGTTGCTGCGGATGTAGCGGTCGATCTCCTTGATGCTCGTCGCGGTGCTGTCGGCGAGCTTGGAAATCTCGTCGGCGACGACCGCGAACCCGCGCCCGGCCTCGCCGGCGCGCGCCGCCTCGATCGCCGCGTTGAGCGAGAGCAGGTTAATCTGCGCCGAGATGTCGTTGATCATGTCGACGATCGAGGTCATCTCCTGCGAGCTTGCCGTTATGCGCGACATGTTTTCGGTCATCTGGCCCAGCGCCTCTTCGCCCGATTTCGCCCTGGCGGCGACCTGGACGGCGGTTTCGCCGGCCTCCCTGAGCTTGTTGCCCGTATCCGTGATCCCGTGCGAAAGCTGGCCCAGGGCCACCATGAAGCCGCCCAGCTTCTGGGACTCGTCCCTGGTGTTGGCGGCGATGTGCTCCATGCCTGCGGATACCTCCTCGATGGTCGCGTTCACCTCCTCGGTGGTGGCCGACTGGTTCTGCGCGCCGTCCGAGAACATGTTTGCCGCGCCGGCCATCTCCTCGGCGGCGGTCGCAATCTCTCCCGCGACGTCGCGGATGCGCACGACTACGGTGCGGATGTCCCCGGTCATCTTGCCCACCCATTGCGAGATGAGGCCGAGCTCGTTGCCCGCGGAGAGTATCTCGTCGGGGAGCTTTGCCGTGAGGTCGCCCGAGGCGACCGTGCCGCAGTACGAGACCACCGCCTGCGCGGTGTGCGAAATCGTGCGTACCATCACCAGGACCATGACGGTGATAAGCGCGGTAAAAGAGATGCCGAGCACAAGGTATATGATCAGGGAAACGCGCGAGGTGCGGTCGGTGGAATCATCGAGCTCTTTCGCATCTCCCATATTGCGCGCAACGAGCTCGCCGAACAGCTTGATGATGGCGTCCGCGCTCCCCAGCGAACGCAGGCGGCTTTCCCGCGTGACCTTCCCCGTCTCCTTCTTCTCCTTCGCGAGGACATCGTAGCGCGCCTGGTAGTCCGCTATCTTCGCCCGGAGTTCTCCGAGCAGGGCGCGATCCTCCGCGTCGATCCCCACGTGGATCCTTTCGAATTCTTCAAGGTACTCCGCGATCCCGCGCTTCTGGACGTCGATGTCACGGTAATACCTATCGAGGAAATCGCCGTCCACGATACGAATATAATTCGTCCGCATCTCCCGAAAGCTTCCTTCCGCGCGAAACATCGCAATGGTTGGAAGGTAACGGTCCGTGTAGAGCTCGTCCTGGGCCGCGGCCATGCGCGTGAAGGCAACGAACCCCACAATGGATAAGAGCACCACGCTCGTGAATGAAATTACCGCGAGCAGAATGAAGGTGTGCGTCAGTTTGAGCTTTTTCATGGTCGGGCTCCCTGTACGAGTGAACATGCTTTTTTCAAGGAGAGGCATGCAAGGCCGATCATTTAATGTACGCGGTGAAAACGACGAAGTCAAGACTTTAGGGACGGGCGCCGGGGGGGTGGGAGAGAGGCGCTTTCCGCCGTGAAGCGGTATCGGCGGCAGCGGCCGCATTCGGGCGGCGGAATAAATCAGGCGCGGTCGAAAGCGGGAAGCCCCGGCTTCAAAGCGCTTCCTCCAGGTCCTTCCGGGTAAGCGGCTTGACGAGATACCGGTGGGGATTGATCTTCGCGGCCCGCTCCCTGATCGCGGCGTTATCGTAGCCGGTCGCGAAGATGATCCGCACGGCGCGCTTCTCCAGTATCGCCGCCGCGGCGTCTATCCCGTCCACGTCGTCCATGAGATTTATGTCCATGAGCACGGCGTCGGGTGAGGTCTTTTCGGCCGCGGCGATTGCGCCCCTGCCGGTCGCGACGACACCCGCCACCTCGTGCCCCAGTTCGCGCAGGTAATGCTCGAACAGGAGCGCGTTCACGACCTCGTCTTCCACGATGAGAACCTTCATCTACACCCTGCACTGTCCCGGGTTGTCGGGAAACGTGATCGTGTAGGAAAGCCCGCGGCCGCTGCGCCAGTCGACGGTGCCGCCCAGTTGCTGTTCGGCGATCTGGAAAATAAGACGGACGCCCAGCGTGTTCGACTGCCGGATGTCGGTGCCGTCGGGGATGCCCGCGCCGTCGTCCGCGTAGCCTATGACGAGCATGTCACCGTTACGCGCAAGCGAGATCGCGATCTCGCCCTTCCCGCCGCCGGGGAACGCGTGCTTGAAGGAATTCGAAAGGAGCTCGTTCAGGATCAGCCCGCAGGGAACCGCGCAGTCGATCGAGACCACCGCGTCGACAAGGTCGAAGCGGAGGGAAATATTCCCGACCGGGCCGCCCGCCCCGTTGCGCACGTAGTCCGCGAGGCTGCGTATGTAGCCGGCGAATCCGATCCGGGAGAGGTCGTGGGACTGATACAGCTTCTGGTGCACGAGCGCCATCGACATGACACGGCGCTCGGTGTCGCCTAACGCTGAAACGATCACCGGGTTTTTCGATTCCTCCGCCTGCAGGCGCAGGAGGCCGCAGATTACCTGCATGTTGTTCTTCGTCCGGTGATAGAGCTCCCTTAAAAGGATCTCCTTCTGGGAAAGCGAATCCTGGAGCCGCTCCTCGGCCTCCTTGAGGGCGGTGATGTCCGTGTTGATGCCGATAAATCCCGGCCTGTCCGGTTCCCCCGTGCCGGTCCTGCGCGCGATGCCGTACACCCAGGTGGACTTTCCCTCAGGGGTGAGAAAGCGATACTCGCTCCCCCACGTCCCGCCCGTGGTGACCATGGCCTCCCAGTCGCGGCGCACGGAGGCGCGGTCATCGGGGTGCAGTCCGTTTACCCATCCGTCCCCCATCGCCTCGTTCTGGGAGAGGCCCGTCATTTCGCACCAGCGGGGGTTCACGTACAGGCAGCGGCCGCTCCGGTCGGAGAGGTAAATCCCCACGGGGGCAAGGGTGGCCAGCAGGCGGAAGCGCTCCTCGCTTTCCTGTAAATTCCGGTAATTGTGTTCCAGCTCCTCCTGGGTGCGCATGTACTCCTCGTTGGTCGCCTCAAGTTCCTCGTTCGTGGCGGTAAGCTCCTCGTTGGCGGTTTCAAGGTCGGTGTGCGCGATCGCCAGGGATTCCTGTGCTTTTTTGTGGTTTTCGATTTCCGCCGCGAGGTCGCGGTTGGCTTTCAGGATACGCTTCGTGAAGATGACGCCCGTCCGATGGATCAGGAACGCGCCCAGGATTACGAGAAGGATCGAGAGTGCGCCGGAGAGAGCCCCCATCCAAATGAAGGGACGGCGTACTTCCTCGATATCGATCTTGGCGACGATGCCGAGGCTGTGTACCTTTACTGGCTCGTAGGCGGCGAGCACCGTCATGCCGCGGTAATCCAGGCCGATCAGGGTTCCGCCCTTCTTTTGCGACAGGGCGCGCCGCATGGGCTCGCCGTAGCGCGACTCCCAGGGCACCTTCGAGGGCTCCCGGAAATCGAGGTGCCGGTGGCTCAGGAGATATTCTATATTGTCCCCCGATCTGCGCCCCAGGGTGAACTCGCCCGATTCGCCGAATCCGGTGAAGCTTGTTTGTACGCGGTTCAGGTGCTCAATGAGGTGATCGAGCGTAATCGTATTCGGAGCGTTGTAATCGCCAGGGGCTTTTTGTTCCGCGAACGATTCGACTATGCGAGCCCAGCTTTTCGCCGTTTCAAGGAGACGCGCCTTCTGCGCCCCCAGGGAAACGCGGTAGAGCGACACGAACGTGAATGCGCTCACGAGCGCGAGCGATGCGGCCAGCGCGGCGGTGAGGAGAACGATCCTGACGCGTATTCCTTTTTCCATGATGAAATTAATGATTCAGACCGCCGGAGCGATGTCAACGGAAATACGCGTTATGCGGCTTGCCCCGGTCGCGGAAAATGCTTACTTTTTCACCCGGGACGTTGCGCATCACAAGGCGGCGGTCATGAACAAAAAGCATGAAACAGATCCGGTACAAATAAGCCGCACGGGGCGGGCGATGTCAATCGTCCTCAACCGCCCGCGCGCGATCAACAGTCTCACTTACAAAATGATACTCTCGCTTACAGCCGCCCTGGAGGACGCGCGCGCCGACGACTCCGTGCGTATGGTCGTGCTGTCGGGGCGCGGGGAAAAAGGATTCTGCGCGGGGGGCGATATCAAGGAGCTCTACGCCGCGATCGGCGCGGGAAGGCCGGACGAAGCGCTGGAATTCTTCCGCGCGGAGTACGCGCTCGACCTCATGATCCACGAGTACGACAAGCCGGTCGTCGTGATCGCGGACGGGATCACGATGGGGGGCGGGCTGGGACTCGCCGCGGGCGCGGATATCGTCATCGCGACGGAGCGCACCCTCATGGCCATGCCCGAGACCCGGATCGGGTTCTTCCCGGACGTGGGGGCCACCGGCTGGCTCCACGAGAAATGCCCCCCGGGGTATCCCGAATTCCTGGGCCTCACCGGCTACGAGCTTCACGGCGCCCAGTGCGTGCGCCTGGGCATGGCGCACCTCCTCGTCGATTCGAAGCGCGTGCCCGGGATCGTGGAGACCATCGCGGAGGCGGATCGAGCGGGAGACGAGGGGCGCGCCTCCGCCGCGCGGCATATCGCCCGGGCCCTGGAGGAGTATCGGACCCCCGAAATCGCCGCGGATCCGGAGATGGACGACTGGGTGCGCGCATACTTTCACGAAAAGGGGTCACTGCTCGAGATGATTGCGGGGCTGCGTACCTGCGCCGCGCAACGCGGGCTCTGCGAGGCCGTGTTCCGGCGCCTGGCGGAGCGCTCTCCCACGGCGCTCGCGCTCACGAGGACGCTGCTCGCGCATAACGCGGGGAGGCCGCTCGCCCGGGTGTTCGCCTCCGAGCTCGAGGCCGCGCGCTTCATCATAGGCCACCCGGATTACCGGGAGGGGGTGCGGGCGCGCATCATCGATCGCGACGACGCCCCCGCCTGGCGGCCGGCGGCGCTGGAGGACGCGCGCATCGAGGGCCTGGAGCTGTGAACCGCGCGCGATTCCTCGATGGGGACCGGTACGATTGACTTTTCAGCATTACAGCATATATTTAAATACAACGGGTCGGGGGTACACGATGAACACTGAGAATTTTCTTTTCTGCGGCGACGGCGAATGTGCGTTTTTCAGGGAGTACGATTCCATCTTTGACGCGTTCGCGAGGGAGCTGGAGCTGTCGTCGTCCAGGCTGTTCTTCACGTTCAGGCAATTCGGGTGCTGACGGCCGCCCATGTGCGGAGGATCGGTGATGAGGCGGGTGCCGAAAAAATATATGGTCGCGTGCAGGGACGCAGCTAATGGAAAAACGATCATGGAGGACGAGTTCGAGGCGATCAGCAGGAAGGAAGCCGAGACCAGGGGACTCCTGAACTGTATAAGGATGGGCGGTTCGAAGGACAGCATTGAGGTCGAAGTGAAATAGCGGGACGCCGTCCGGCGGATGAGACGGCGGAATGTAGAGACGCACGGGCCGCGCGTCTCTACATTCCCCGGCGGGAGAAGGAGACGGAGAAATGATCGAAGAACTTGCGCAAAGGAAGTGCGCGCCCTGCGATGCGGGGACCCCGCCCATGAACGCGAAGGAAATAGAATTGCTTGTGGGGCAGGTGGGGGAATGGAAGGTCGTCGACAATCACCATCTTGCAAGGGACTTCAAGTTCAGGAACTTCAGGGAGGCGCTCGATTTCGTGAACCGGATAGGCGCCGTCGCGGAGGCCGAGGGGCATCACCCGGACATCATGCTCTCGTGGGGAAAGGTGTCCGTGACGCTGCTGACACACAAGATCCACGGATTGAGCGAAAACGATTTCATACTCGCCGCGAAAATCGACGCCCTTCTTGCGCCCGTGCGTTGAATACGGGCAGGGGCCGATGCGCGGATTTCTATTTGTAGAAACGTACCGCAGTTTCACGCGGTCGTTATGCGGCATGCGCGCGGGCGGTTCGGCGGGAAACCGCGTTCAGGCGCTTCTTCTCTCCCAGGTATGCGAGCGCGATGAAGGCTGCGTTCGTCGCGAGTACCATGCCGGTGCGCAGTGACTGATGATCCCGGATCCCCGCGGGCTCGCTCCCGAACATCATTCCGGTGAGGCTGCCTGTCATGAGGACCAGCGTGAGGATGGAATAGATATCCCTGTAGCGCACAAGCATCCACCCTCCCACGAGCATGAGTATCTCGGCCGCGTACGAGACGTACGGGTAATTCCAGAGCCCCAGTCCCACGGGGACGCTGCCGAAAAAAATGCTCAGGTCGGGGGTGTGCA
The DNA here is from genome assembly GCA_004297825.1 of Spirochaetota bacterium. NCBI lineage: Bacteria > Pseudomonadati > Spirochaetota > Spirochaetota bacterium. The sequence continues at coordinate 62,007 of SCSX01000068.1, read as the reverse complement.
CGATGAAATCGATGATCCAGTGGGAAAGAACGCACAGGAAGATCACTGCCGCCCAGGAACGCCTCCGCGCCGCCGCGCAGACCCCGAACGCCGCGGCGGAGAGCAGCACGGCGCCGGAAAGCGAGTGTGACCAGGGAAGCACGAGCTCGTTCCTGAAAAAGGGGTTCGGGTCGGCACGGTATGCCGCCTTTTCGATCCCCGCGAACACCAGCAGGAAGGCGGCCAGGTCCATGAGCTGGACCGCGGTGAAAAGCGCCCACACCGGGATATGGGCGAACCGGCTCTTTACGGCATAGGCGAGTCCATAGTGACCGATAAACATGAAGGCCTCCCGATGTATGCGGCGTGTACTTCGTTATCCGATTCCGCGCGAAACGCGCATGTGCTCAGGCCAGGTAGTCCTCGCGGGGCGGTGAGAATACCTCGATCGCGACCGAGTCCTCCAGGATCTCGGCGCCGTGCTCAACGCCGGAGGGTATGCACCAGCTGTCGCCCGGGCGCGTCTCGAAGGATTCCTTCCCTATTGTAAGCATTATCAGACCCGACACGAGGAAGCCCGTCTGCTCGTGGGGGTGACTGTGAAAGGGAAGGAGATTCCCTTTCTCGAGGATGAAGCTTGTCATGTGCGTCTTCTCGCCGCTCACCGTGGTCTTCATCCTGATTCCCTTCGCCGCGGTCTTGTATCCGTCCCCCTCTTCCCGGTTGAACATTGCGATCCTCCCCTTGCTTTCAGCCGGACCAAAGCATACCGGCGCTTCCGCGTTTGTCAATCACATCCGTTTCGGGCGCGTGCCCCTATTTTTTCAAACCGTTCAGCGCAAAATCCATGAATAGTTGCACTACCTCTGCGGCGCTGTAAGCCTTGCCCTGTATGAGCGCGGCGGAATACTCGGCCATTCCCATGAGCGTGTAGGCCGCTTCCCTGCAATCGAGGTCCGGCGGGACGCCGCCTTCCTTTTTCAAGACTTCGAGGTCGCGGGCGATGGGCGCTACTATCTGGTCGAGCACCGAATGAAATTTTTCCCTGAAAAAACGGTCGTCGCTCACCGAGGCGTACCTCAACTGGTTCATCATATCGATCCACCGGGGATACGAATCGAAAAACGCCTCCGCGCGCTTCCGCATGCGTTTTCTAATGTCCCGCTCGCGCCTGATTTCCTGCCAAACGTTACTGTACAGATCATGAAAGACGGAATCGGCGCATTCGAGGAACAATTCGGTTTTATCCCTGAAATAGCGGTAAAACGTTCCCTTGCCGATGCGCGCGTCGTTCACGATATCGTCGATGCTGGTTTCGCTCAGGCCCTTTTTAATAAAAAGCGCGATTGCCGCGGCCACGATCACATCCCTCTTGCCGCTGGAGGTGATCACCGCATTTTCCGGCATCTCCTCGTGCGCGGGCATTCGGCCGAGCTCTTCACGAATATGCGCGATCGATTTCCCGTCCTCTTTCCGCAATTTTTTAATACGTCCGAGCCTTTCCAGGTGGGCGTCGTGAAAAAACGCGACGGTCTTGCCGGTCTTGATCGCCGGGGCAAGCAGTCCTTCCCTGATATAGAACCGGATGGTCGGGATGGGGACCGAAGAAATCCGCGAAAGCTCCGATATCTTATAGTACCGCGTGGATTTCACGATCGTCTCCGGGTAGGATCGGAAGGAACGGACCGCGGCGGACTTATGCCGTTGAGAATCAATGAAAGGCTGCGGTCGATCCATTGCTCGATCGCCGCGTCGTCCTTGCCCTCGAGATAATAGATGCCGTATTCGACCGCACCCATCAGCATATGCGCAAAAATATTCATATCCAGCGTACGAAACAAGCCCCGGTCGACGCCCTCGTTCAGGTCGCTGATCAGGGGCGTCACGAGATTGGAAATGATCTTTTTAAGCGCCGAGCGGTTTTTTGCGGGGGCGGCGCCCAGAAGCCCGCGCGCGATATTGAGCATGTCGATCATATGCCGGTATTTCCTGATGAACCGTACCGCCCTCATGCGAAATTTTTCTATGATGTCGTGAACGTCATGCAGCTCGCTGAATTCCCGGTCGATATCATAAAACACCATGTCGGCGCATTTAATGAATAGATCGGATTTTCCCTTGAAATGCAGATAAAAGGTCCCCTTGCTGATCTTCGCCCCTTCCACGATATCGTTCAGGCTGGTATTACCGTACCCCCGCGACCTGAACAGTGCGATGGCGGCCTTCATGATGTCGCCGGCCCTGTCGAACGAGTCTGAATCGGCAACGCGCGCTGCGTCTTCCCGGGTGGAAGACGCCAATTTTTCCTGAATTGCCTTTATCGAGAGCCCTGATGAATCGCGCATTTTACCGATGTCGCGAAGCCTTTTCACGTGTATTTTTCCATAAAATGCCCTGGTTCTTCCCCTGCGCTCGGGGGGCGGCAGCAACCGCTCTCTAAGATAGAACCTGATGGTTGAGGCGGGCGTTCCGGACACGCGCTCCAGCTCGGATATGGTCATCTGTTCTTTTTCTTTCATGTCATGATTCCCGGCAATGCACGGATGAATCGCCCGTCCACAAAATGCACCCCCCTTCCCCGGAATGCAAGTATATCTGCACCTGCCCGGGATTTTGAAACGATTCAACCATTTTTTACAGCCGGGTTGTTGTGTAACTACCCAGTTGTCTGCCAAATATATGTACATAAAATAATAAATGCCGGGAATACCCCCGGCCGCCCCTATGGCAGGGTATTCAATACTTTTAATTATTTTCAGGAAAGTGAATTTTTTTGTTTGACACTATTAAACGATACCATTAAGTGCTATATTGTAAATGAATATAGCAATACGAAACGGTATCGTCAAGCATAATTAAGTTATTTATTCAAGCGAGGCAATGCGATGAGCAAGGGAAAACTGGCAATTATCGGAATCGGGGAGGTCCCCACGCGCACCATGCCCGAGCGCACACGGTGGGACATTCTCTATGAGGTATGCATGCAGGCCGTAAAGGACTCGGGTCTTCATAAAAACGATATCGAAGGAACGGTCATCGTCTCCCCGCAGGCCCAGGAGCGCCTTACCGGCGAGCTTTCGTTCGGAAAGCTGCCGGAGGAGCTTGGCCTCAAGGGGGTTCGGGACAGCGTGGTCATCAACGCGGGCGGGGCGTCCACGTCAAATTGCCTGAGGATGGCGGAACAGTGGATAGAGAGCGGCATCGCGCGCGCGGTGCTCATTCCCCACGTTACGGTGCATTCGACCATACCGCTACCGGATGTGGTGAATTTCTTCGCCCGCGCGGGGGTCGACCTGCAGTGGGAATATCCTTACGGCTCCACCTATAACATCATCATGGGCATGATGGCGAACAGATTCATGCGCGATCACGGTTGTACGGAGGAAGAGATGGCTTCGGTCGTGACCGCTCTGCGGAGCTGGGCGTCGAGGGATCCCAACTCGATCTTCTACGGTAAAGAGGTGCCCTCGGTCGAGAAGGTGATGGCTTCGGATCTTCTTAACACGCCGCTTCATAAAAGGGAAAGCAATATCACCGCCGACGGCGGGTGCGCCATGGTGGTCGTTTCGGCCGAGGACGCGAAAAAAATGAAACGGCCCGCGGCCTACAAGCTCGGCGAATCGGTGCGGTACTTTAGCGGCAGCCCGGTAATGCGCGATTTCGACAAGGTCGCCGAAGGGTTCAAGGTCACCGCGAAGGAGGCGATGGCGCAGGCCGGCATCAAAAAGGAAGAGGTGAGCATCTGGAACTGCTACCTTGCGTATCCCCTGGGACACCCGATCATGGCAGAGGCTCTTGAAGTAGCGCCGAAGGGCCAGGCCGGGAAGTATTTTCTCCAGGGGCGCATGTCATTCGGCGGGGACATCCCCTGGTCGACGATAGGCGATGCGCCGGGGCGGGGCCATACGGGCTCCGGGGTGAGCGCGGCAACATACGTGGAAACGGCCCGCCAGCTTATGGGCAAGGCTGGAGAGCGACAGGTCAAGAATTGCACATACGTGTATCAGAACACGGCGGGCGGGTCCGGGTTCAATAACATAGCCAGCATATGGGGGAGGGAATAGCCATGAATTTCGATATGACAAAACCGCTGCCGGAGGTGCAGCCCTGGTCGGCAAGATTCTGGGAAGGGACCAGGCAGGGGAAACTGCTTATCCAGACCTGCAAAGCCTGTAACGCGATAATATTTTATCCCCGTAAAGCGTGTCCCGAATGCTGGTCGGACAAACTGGACTGGATCGAGGCGAGCGGAAAGGGGACCGTGTACACCTTTTCCACGGCGTACAGCATGGTCGAGCCGCGCTTCATGGATGAGCTCCCGTACACGATCGCGTATGTGGACCTGGACGAAGGGATTCGGATGATGACGCGTATCATCGGGTGCGATCCGAAAGAAATTAAGATTGGCATGAAGGTCGAGGTCACCTTCTTCCAGCGCGAAGACTTCCATCTTCCTTATTTCAAGCCGGCGAAGGGCTGAGGGGATGAATATGGAAACCTATAGCACGATCCGTTATGAGATTAAGGGCGCGGTCTGCCATATCATCCTGAACCGGGAAGACAAGAGGAATGCCATCAACCGCGAGATGGCGCAGGAGCTCCTGCACGCGTTTCGTCGCGTGAGGGACGAGAGCGCGGTCGGTGTCGTGGTTCTCGCCGGAGCGGGGAAGTCCTTCTGCACGGGAGGAGACCTCTCGGTCTTCCCCTCGCTCGCGGAGCACCAGAACTCGCTCAACTGGCTCGCCCATGAAGGGTACGATATCAACAAGGCGATCGAGCAGTGCGAGAAGCTGGTGGTCGCGAAGATCAGGGGCTACTGCCTGGCGGGGGGACTTGAGCTCGCGCTCATGTGCGATCTCATCTACGCCTGCGAGTCGGCGAAATTCGGTACCACGGAAATCAACATGGGCATCCTCCCCGGCTGGGGCGGCACCGTGCGGATCGCCCGTTCCATGCCGGGGTTCCGCACGCGTGAGGTCATCTATAGCGGCCGCAAAGACTATCCGGCCCGTGAAATGTACGAGATGGGGTTCCTCACCCGCGTGTTCGGCGACGATTCGTTCGAACGGGAGTTCGAATCGGTTATCGCAAGCTTTGCCGCGAAGAAACCGATAGCCTTGCGCATGGGGAAGGAGGTCATGGCGAAATCACTGGAATGCGGCAGTATCGACGCCGCCCTCGCCCTTGAGCGAAACGCGATCCAGTGGCTCGTCTACGCGCCGGACATCCAGGCGGTCATGGATGGCTTCAGGAAAAAGCCCGAGGACCTGGTTAAAGCGCAAAAGGACGCGAATGTCGCGACAGATGTAAAGGCCCCCCAAACCCCCCAGGCCCCCCAAGCCCCCCAGAGGGGGGTTTAGTCGCGACGGTGATATGTCTGGTAAGTCCCCCTCCGGGGGATTTAGGGGGCGGGCAAACAATGCAGGAGGAACAATCATGGATTTCGGATTAACGGAAGAGCAACTCATAATTAAGGACACCTTCAAGGCTTTTTGCGACAAGGAGCTCTCGTGGGAGTATGTCAAGTGGATGGACGAGAATGTGGATTTCCCTCCCGACGAGCTCTGGCAGAAGTTCGTCGACATAGGCCTGTTCGGCGGCGCGGTCCCGGAGGAATACGGGGGACAGGGCCTTGGCCAGATTGAAACCATGCTCGCGTTCGAGCAGATTTGCAAAAAATCCATGTCGGTCGCGCTGGCGGTGGGCGTCACGAGCGGTTTCGGTGTCCGTTTTATCGGCGAGCTCGGAACGAAAGAGCAGAAGGAGAAATACCTCCCTCTTATCGCGCAGGGAAAATACAAGACCTGCATGGCCCTCACGGAGCCCGGGGGAGGCACCGACATCCTGGGGGCGCTTTCGACGACCGCGGAAGAGAAGAGCGATCGCTTTGTGATTAACGGACAGAAGGTGTTCATCACGGGCGCCCACGTGGCCGATGGGCTCGTGACGATATGCAAAACGGAGAAGGACGCGAAGAAAACCGGATCGTGGTCGACGTTCATAGTGCCGGGCGGGTCGAAGGGAATTACGATCAACAAGATCGGCAAGATAAGCTGCCATCACTGCGAATCGGTGGAGATATTCTTCGACAATGTCGAGGTGCCCAGGGAAAACATGCTGGGTACGCGCGGTAACGCATTCTACGAGATCATGACGGTGCTGAATCCGGAACGGATCGGCGTGGCCATGATGGGCGTAGGCATAATCGCGGCGATCTACGAAGCCTCGATGCGGTATGTGCAGGAGCGCACCGCGTTCGGCGGTCCCATCAGCCGCTTCCAGATTCTCCAGAACTATCTCGCCGATATGTTCATCAACCTGGAAAATTCCAGGAACCTTACCTACAAATCGGCCTGGCTCTGCGATAACAGGAAACCGTACCACCTTGAGGCGACCATGGCCAAGCTCGTCGCCGCGGAAGGGGCGCGCCACGCGGGCACGTACGGCTCCGAGATATTCGGGGGTTACGGCATATGCAATGAGTACCCCGTGTCGATGTTCCTGCGCGACGCCTACCAGATACAGTTCTCGCCCATATCAAACGAGATGAGCCGCAACATGCTCATGCAGTTCCAGGGACTGCCGAAATCCTGGGCATAGCAAAAAAGGAGGAAAGGCATGTATACGCTTGGTGATCTTCCCAGAAACGGGGCACTGTATTTTCCGGATTCTGCAGCAGTCGTATATGAAGGGACACGGCTCACCTACAGGGAATTCAATAACAGGGTCAACCGCTGTGCGAATGCCCTGATCAGGCTTGGCTACAAGAAGGGTGACCGGCTGTGCGTCATGGCCGACAATTGTGCAAAATATCTCGAGGTGTATTTCGGCGCGGCGAAGATCGGGATGTCGGTGACTCCTATTAACGTCCGGCTTGGAGACCAGGAGCTGGTGTATATCGCCAACCATTGCGAGGCGATCCTTTTTATAGTGGGCGACGAGTACGAGGAGCGTGCCGGTAAAATGAAGGGGGAGCTCGGCCGGATAAAGCAGTGGATCACCCTGGATAATCCCGTGGAGGACTTTCTTGATTATGAAGAAGTTCTCAAAAAATCCTCCGACGCAGAACCCGATCCCGATCTGTACAACGTCCAGGAAGACGATCTGGCGGTGCTCATGTACACGGGCGGAACGACCGGGCTTCCCAAGGGGGTCATGCTGAGCCACAGAAGCTGCATGTTGGCGGGGATCACCGCGGCGGTCGGCATGGAGTTTACCAGGAAGGACTCGACCTGTTATGTGCTTCCGATCTTTCACGTGTCATGGTGGCCGATACTCGCGATATTTTTCGTATACGGCAAGGTGTGCATAAACAGGAAGCCCAACCTCGACAAGATTTTCCAGCTCATCCAGGACGAGAAATGCACGCATATGAACCTGGTCCCCACGATCTACGGATGGATGGTGGATTACCCGAACGTCGACAAGTATGACCTTTCCAGCCTCAGGGTGTGCTCCTACGCGGGGAGCCCGTTCCCTACCGAGGTGCTTAAAAAGTGCATAAAGAAATTCGGGAACAAGTTCTGCCAGGGCTACGGCGCGACGGAGACGGCGGGCGCCGCCATCGCGATGCTGGCGCCGGAGGACCATCATCTTGAAGGTCCCCAATCGAAATACCTGGTGAGCGCCGGAAAGGCGTCGCCCTGTTCCCGGGTAAAGATCGTCGACCCGGACGATAAAACCGTCCCTCCGGGGGAACGGGGAGAGATCTGCGCGAAGGGCAAACATATCATGATGGGATACTGGAAGAACCCGGACGCGAACGCCTCCGCGCTTGTGGACGGATGGTATCACACCGGCGACATCGGTTACATGGACGGGGACGGCTACCTCTACATGACGGATCGGAAGGCGGACATGATCATCTCAGGCGGGGAGAACGTGTACCCGGCCGAGGTGGAAAACGTGATCTATCAGCACCCGGCGGTGTTTGAGTGTTCGGTCGTATCGGCCCCCGATCCGAAGTGGGGCGAGATCGTTCAGGCGGTTGTGGTTCTCAAACCAGGAGCGAAGGCTACGGAGGAGGAGATCATGGAACACTGCAAGAAAACGCTCGCGGGGTACAAGTGCCCCAAGGCGGTCGCTTTCTGGGAATCGATTCCCAAGACGATCATCGGGAAGATCATCAAGAAAGATATCAAGGCGAAGTTCTGGGAAGGACGGGAAAGGACGATCAGTTAGACGGATACATACTAACGTAAAAACAGGAGGTCGCACACTATGAGTTTTAGCAAGCTTTTCGAGCCCATTCAAATCGGGAGTATGGAAGTGAAAAACCGTATCGCCATGGCTCCCATGAACATGGGATATACCGATCCCCTGGGATATCCCGGGGACCAGGTGCTCGCCCATTACGCAATGCGCGCGCGGGGCGGTTTCGGTCTCCTCATCACCGAGGCCGTCATCATCAATCCCCATGCCTGGTACGGCGGCGATGCGATGAATGTGTCGCAGTTGACCGACTACCGTTTCTATCGATTCTGGAGCAAGGTGGTAGAGACGGTGCACACATATGACAAGTGCAAGATATGCATCCAGTTGAGTCCGGGATGGGGAAGACAGGGGCATCCGCCTGTAACCAGTCCTCATGTGTATCCGGCCGCGCCCTCTGCGATTCCCCTGCATATAGATCTTAGAAATCTTATGAGCAACAAGGGATGGGAGACCCAGCTTAAGAAAAGGATCGATACTTCGTTCGCGGGCGGCATCGATTTCACCGAATTGATAAAGATGCCCGATGAAATGTATTTTTCGGACGATGTTCAATTGAACCTGAAAAAGATGGTCATGGGGGTTTCGGAAGAGCTGTACCATATCATCTGGCGGGAGGCGCCGCGCGAGATAACCGTCGAAGAGATTGTGGAAATGGAGGACCGCATGGCGGCGCAGGCCGAAGCGGCCTTTCAGCTCGGATTCGACGCGGTGGAGCTTCACAGCCCCCACGGCTACCTGATTCACCAGTTCCTGTCTCCCATGATGAACAAGCGCGTGGACGACTACGGCGGAAGCGTCGAAAACAGGGCGCGGATCCTGACCAATATGATCAAAAAAATCCGTAAGAGGGTCGGCAATGACAAACCGGTATTGTGCCGGCTCAGCGGCGCCGATCTCCAGCCCGGCGGCGCGACCCATGAGGAGATGTGTCAGATTGCCGCACTGTGTAAGGACGCCGGCGTGAACGCGATCAATATATCACAAGGGAGCTATCAGACCTCCGGCAGCACGTTCGCGTATAACGGAGAGGGCGATTTTTCGAAATGGGCGAAGGGATTCAAGGAGGCGACGGGACTCCCGACGATCGCACCGAACTTCGTGACGCCCCATGCGGCGCTCAAGGCGATCACGGAGGATTCGGTGGATATCATATCGCTCGGGCGGCAGTCGATCGCCGATCCCTTCTGGCCGGTTAAAGTGAAAGAAAACAGGGTCAAGGACATCGTCAAATGCACGCGGTGCCAGCAGTGCTACGCGCACTTCATTTTCAACAAGTGGCTCCACTGCGCGGTGAATCCCACGGCGGGCAGGGAGCGGTTTTTCCCTGATCTGTGGATGAAGGGTTCAAAGCTCGAGTCGAGAATTGCCAAGTTCAAGGAGAAGGCGGAGGATCTTCCGCAGATTTAAATCTTTATAAGGAGAAACTACCATGACAGACAATTATTTCAAGATAGACCCGGAATGTCACCTTATCGGCGACATAGGACCGGTTAATCATTTTCCCGGCGTGCAGATGTGGTGGCGGGCCATTGACAACATAAAACGCCCGTTGTTGACCGGCACGACTCCTTCATTACTCGGGAAGGCTGCCGCCGGTATGGAAGAATGGGAAATGCAGAGGAGCGCTGCGCCGGAGACTATTCTCAAGGCCATGGACAAGTACGGCGTCGACATCGCCTGCCTGCTCCCGGAATCAATGATGGACACCACCGGGTACACAAGCCGGTGGTGCACCAACGGCGACATGGCGAAGATAGTTGAATCGAATCCGGATCGGTTCATGTATCAGCCCAATATTTCTCCGATCAAGCAGCGGGGAGTTAAAAATGCGATCTGGGAGCTGGAGTACTGGGTGAAAGAAAAGGGCGCGAAAATCTTCAAGTACTATTCGCCCGAGGACACTTATATGAACGACCCGGAGCTGTGGCCTTTTTACGAGAAGGCGCAGGAGCTTGGCATCGTTCTCGACTTACACACCGGCATGGTATGGGTGCCGCCGGGGAAAAGCAAGTACTGCCATCCGGATCAACTCGACGACGTGGCACGGGATTTCCCCGATTTGAAGATCAACGCGTTTCATATGGGATATCCTTACGCAGACGTGCTCAATATGGTCGCGCTGGGTCACCCGAACGTGTATATCTGCATGAGCCTGCTGGTACCCTGGGCGCTCACCGCTCCCCGCAAATTCGCGCGTCTTCTTGGAGAGGCGATGCGTTTCGTGGGATCCGATAAAATAACGTGGGGTACCGACTTTGCCGGCTTCGGCGTCCAGATGATGGCTGCGGTAAAGGGCCTGCGTGAATTCCAGATTTCTGAGGACATGCAGGAAGAATATGGATATCAGCCGATCACGGATGAGGACAGGGCGAAGATGTTCGGCGGAAATCTTGGACGGCTCATGGGGATCGATACGACGAAGCGGCGGATCAAATGAAACTGACCGCCATTAAGGGCAACAATGTGAATCTGCAATCCGGATCGAACGAGCTGTTTTCCAATCCCGATCCCGATACGGCGAGGGAGTTTTTCAGAAGCAAATCCCGCGCCATGGTGAACAAGGTAACCACGGCCCGCGAAGCGGTGAAAACGCTTCTCAACGACGGGGACTATCTCGCTATCGGCGGATTCGGCGCGAACAGAATTCCCACGGCGATACTGCACGAGATATGCCGGCAGGGGAAAAAGAACCTGGCGTTCGCGGGGCATACGTCCACCCACGATATGCAGATACTCGTCGCGGGCGGATGCATCGACAGGCTCGACGCGGCCTACATCATAGGGCTCGAGGCACGTGGCCTTTCGCCTAACGCTCGCAGGGCGGTGGAAAGCGGAAGCATAAAACTTACCGAATGGACCAATGCGACGCTGTCATGGCGGATCAAGGCCGCGGCCATGGGACTCTCGTACGTCCCCGCGCGCAACCTCATGGGAACCGACACGTTCAGGTACAGCGCCTCGAAGGAAGTGCTCTGTCCCTTTACCGGTAAAAAGCTCGTTGCGCACCCGGCCCTGTATCCCGATCTCGCCGCGATTCATGTTCATGAATGCGATATCTACGGCAACGCGAGGGTGTTCGGCGCTTCAGTATCGGACCAGGACCTTGCCAGGGCGTCAAAGCGTGTGATTCTCACCGCTGAACGGATCATTCATAATGATGAGATCAGGAGGAAACCGCACGAGACGTTCATACCATTCTGGTGCGTGGACGCGGTCGTCGAGGTGCCTTACGGGAGCTATCCGGGCAATATGCCCTACGAGTATTTCTCCGATGAAGAATATCTCAAACAATGGCTCACGATCGAAAAGGATCCCGATGGATTCAGGAAGTTCTTTAATGAACAGATCATGGAAACAACTGATTTTAATGGATACCTCGGTTTGAACGGAGGCATTGATAAAATGCTGAAGCTGCGGGCGATCGAGCATATGATAGATAAAGCATAGGAAAGAGATGATGGCAGATTACAATCCAATGGAACTCATGATATGCGTCGCGGCACGGAACCTGGAGGACGGCGCGACTGTTGTTGTGGGCACCGGCGCTCCCTGCGCAGCGGCCATGCTGGCGCAGAAGACGCACTCGCCGAACCTCACCATAATGTTCGAGGCGGGCGGCGTGGCGCCGATATTACCCGCCATGCCGATATCCGTCGGCGATTCACGGACCTTCCACAAGGCGATCCTTGCCAGTTCCATGCCGGATATCATGGAAACCTGTCAGCGGGGCATGGTGGACTACACCTTCCTGGGCGGGGCGCAGATAGACATGTACGGAAATATCAACTCCACGATGATAGGAAGCGACCACGCGAAGCCCAGGGTGCGTTTCCCGGGATCGGGCGGGGCGAACGACCTGGCCTCCCTCTGCTGGCGCACCATGATGATGACGCCGCAGGACAACAAGCGCTTCACCGAAAAACTGGACTTCATCACTTCACCGGGATATCTCACCGGCGGCACGTCCCGCTACGACGCGGGCCTCCCCGTGGGGACGGGGCCGTACAGGATCATTACCAACATGGCCATCATGGGTTTCGATGAAGAGAGCAAGCGGATGAAGGTGCTTTCGATCAACCCAGGGTATGCAAGAAAAGACATCCAGGATAATTGCGGGTTTGAGCTTTTGTGGGATGACGCGATCACGAATACGGAGCCGCCAAGTTCCCAGGAACTTCGCCTGTTGCGTGATGAGGTCGATCCTCACCGGTACATAATCGGACGTTGAATTCCCGAGGGGAGATTCTACATGCGGAAACTGATCAAGCGCGTGTGGAACACATAATTGAAACGCTGAAAATGGAAATGAACGATCCGATCCGATACAATGAAAAGTAAAAGCGACATCAACGGCTCAGATACGTTAAAAGGCAAAACAGCCCTGGTCACCGGCGCTTCACGGGGCCTGGGGCGGGAGATCGCCCTGTCCCTCGGGAGGGCAGGGGCGCGCGTGATCGTAACCGACCTGTTGCTTGAGGATGAACAGCGGGATCCCGCGGAGCTGGACGCGTACAGTCCCCTCGCCGGACATTTCGCCAGGAATAAAGTCGTTAAAACCAGGGAAACCGCGCGCGAGATTTGTGAAATGGATACGACGGCCATTGCCAGGAAACTGGATGTAACGAATATAGCGGAAATCGAAGCCGTGGCTGCGGAGGCTGAGCGTGATTTCGGCGGGGTCGATATACTGGTCAGCAATGCGGCGCTCATGGACAATTTCGGCGACCTGGAGGAACAGACGATCGAGCGATGGGAACGGGACCTGCGCGTCAATCTGACGGGAGCCTTCAATTGCACGAAAGCGGTGTGGCCAATGATGAAGCGGAAGGGATGGGGCAGAGTCATTTATATCTCATCAATCGCCGGTCTTATGGGCGCGTGGAGGCAGCCCTCCTATGGCGCGACCAAGGCGGGCCTCATAGGGCTTGCGAAATCCCTTGCCATCGAGGGGGGAAGATTGGGTATAACGGTGAACGCGATCTGCCCGGGCTTCATCGAAACGGAGGCGGTGAAACTGCAGGCTCCGGAAATATCGGAACGGATCAAAAAGGGAACACCCCTGCATAGATTCGGCAGACCCGATGAGATCGGGAAGCTGGCCGTTTTTCTCGCGTCGGACGCTTCATCATTTATGACCGGTGCGGCCATTCCGGTGACCGGGGGGCTGGATTTGCTGAAATTCTGACTGCGAAATAGAGGAAAACATTATGACCCCGTATGAAGAAAAGCTGAAGCGTATAAGGTCCGCGATAGCCCTGGAACCGGTGGATAAGGTTCCGTTCGTTACCTGCGGCACCGCGATCAATGCGAAAATTGAAGGAGTAAAGCTTTCCAATTATATCACGGACATGGAGTTGAACTGTTCCACAAATATTAATGCCCAGGAAAAGATCGGCGGCGTCGACGCGGTTCAGCAGATGGTTTTCGATCCGAGGCTGCTGCCCATCCTGTGGTTTACCAGGGTTAAAGTGCCGGGTATCGATCTTTCGGATGACGAGTTGTGGCAAATGGACGAGAAGGAGCTTGTGAAACAGGAGGATTACGATTTCATCATTAAAAAAGGCTTCGGCCGCTGGTTGTTCGCGTTCATTACGAAAAGACTCGGGAATCCGTCGCGCCTGGTGCTTCCGTATTTAAGATCCATACGTAAGGCGCGCGCCCGGTTCATTGAAGCCGGGTATCCCTGCATCGCCGGTCCGGTTTTTTCAAGCCCGTTCGAGATGTTCTGCGGCGGCCGCTCCTTGGAGACGTTCTTTGCCGAGGACCTGATGGAAATACCGGACAAATTGGAAAGGGTTTTTCGGATTGCCCATAGATTTAATAAAATATTCTATCGCCTTCAATTGAAAATTCTCCATCCCTTTGGCGCATGGATCGGGGGTTGGCGGGGGACCCCGGGGTTGATAAACAGGCAGATGTTCGAGCGCTTTTCGTGGAGCTATATGAGGGACCTCGCGGAATTTCTCATCGAGAAGAACGTGGTACCGATCTTCCATCTGGATTCGAACTGGGAGGCAGGGCTGCACTATTTCCGGGAACTGCCGAGGGGGAAATGCATCATGGCCCTGGACGGCAGTACCAACATTTTAAAGGCGAAAGCGATCGTGGGGGACACGATGTGCATCATGGGGGACGTCCCGGCCGGGATGCTGGCATTCGGCACGCCGGAGCAGGTATACGAATATTGCACACGACTGATCAGAGAGATAGGGCCGAAGGGTTTCATACTTTCCTCCGGATGCGATATTCCATTCAATGCTAAGCTGGAAAACATCAGGATGATGGGGAAAGCCTGCCGGGATGCCGCCGGTTGAAAATATTGTACTCCTATTTAGGTGAATGCGATGAAGAGGGTAAGAGGCATGAGCGATTATTATCATGGAAAACTGGCCGTGGGTCGCGACTCGATGGTTGTCACAATTCCCTGCATAGAGTAACGTATATCGGAGGTCAAATGAATACCGGACTCTGTCGCGTTGATGTGCACCATCATTTCATTCCCGGCGAATATCTCACGGAACTGAAAAGAGCCGGAATAACGGAGTCTTTGGGCAGATCGTTTCCTGAATGGTCGGTTGAAAAATCTCTCGCGGTTATGGATGCGAATGGAATACAAACGGCCATCACTTCCATCTCCAGCCCGGGTGTGTACTTTGGCGATTCGAAGTTCGCTAAAAAGCTGGCGCGCTTGTCAAATGAAGCGTCGGCAAAAATGATTTCCAACCATCCCCTGCGCTTCGGTGCATTCGCTTCCCTTCCCCTACCGGATATCGCGTTCTCGCTGGAAGAGATATCGCATGCATTGGATATACTCCATCTTGACGGGATAGCGGTTCTGTCCAATCATGAAGGAGCCTATATTGGAGATAATCATTACACTGAAGTGTACGCTGAGCTCAATAAAAGAAATGCCGTCGTGTATGTTCATCCCACCGAGCCCTTATCCGGAAATCCGCTTGGGAAAGAAATCCCCTCTTTTCTTATGGAGGTTGCCTTCGAAACGGCACGCGTTATTTTCAATCTTCTCTACAAAGGCGTGCTCGAAAAGTATCCCAATATTCGCTGGATATTCGCACATGCCGGCGGTGCATTGCCCTATCTTACATGGCGTATTTCCCTTGGGCAATTCGTATTACCTGATGCCGGAGAAGCTGTACCTCGTGGTGTCCACTATTATCTGAAACGGCTTTATTACGATACCGGGCTGTCGGCAAATCCGTATGTATTCAGGACCTTGCGAGAGCTGGTCGAACCGGAACAGATTCTTTTCGGAACGGATTATCCATTCGCACCGGAGATTTTAACCGCCGAGACGGTAAAAGGGCTTCACTCGTATGATGGGTTTTCAGAAAGGGATTTGAAGCACATTGAATATGAAAATGCTCATAATCTTTTTCCAAGACTAAAACAGCCATGTAAATGAATGCTGCATAAATTTCACGACGCCGCATACTGGGAATGGTCGGTTGGATATTTTACCGTGCACTTTCCACATAGGAGGAGCAATGACAACTACAAGAAAATGGGTCCTCGTAACCGGGGCGGCTTCGGGTATCGGCAAAGCGATCACTGAACTTCTCGCGGGCAGCGGGTGGGGGGTGTACGCCACGGATATCGATGAAAGGGGATTGTCCCAATTTAAAAAAGCCGGAAATATCAGGACGATAAAGATCGACACTACAAAGGACAAGGACGTGGCCGACGCGGTCAAATATGTGCAAAAACAGAAAACAGGCCTGTGGGCGCTCGTCAACAATGCCGGCGTATTCTTCCCCGGTCCTCTCATGGATTTTCCCCAGGAACGGTTCGAGCGCCAATTCGATGTTAACTTGTTCGGGACCCAGCGTCTGACCAGGCTGTTCTTCCCTCTGCTCCTTGAATCCAGGGGAAGAATTATTAATATGTCGAGCGCCGCCGGCTTTCTGGCCGCGCCGTTTTCGGGCGCCTATGCCGCCAGCAAGCACGCCATCGAGGGATGGTCCGACTCGTTGCGCCGGGAATTACGGGCGCCCGGCATCGAGGTCATTATAATCGAACCCGGGCTCATTAAAACCCCTCTCTGGGGAAAGGACCATGATGAAAGAATTGCGCAGTTTAAAGGGTCGATTTTTTACGAAGCAAATAGAAAGAAGCTGGAACATGAAATCAGCATGGCCAGTCAAAAGGGGATCGAGCCCCTGGCGGTTGCGAAGGCAGTCCTTGAGTCGCTCAACGCCGCCAAACCGAAAGCGAGATATCTAGTTACTGAAAATCAAATTCAATACAAGCTCATTAAATTAATAAAACTGCTGTCGGATGGCACGCTTGACAATATCATTCATAAAAAATTGGGATGAGGCGTTCTGCAATTGTGATGCCGGGAGGTATTTTCAATGGAATTGAAGCGCGCAGGAGGAAATCCATGAAACTCTACTTTCTATCAACGGCCTTTGCATCAGTTCCCAAAGGGCTCTTCGTTTCGGGCGCCCCGTGGAAGTCGGTATGCTTTCCGATCCTCAGCTTTCTCATCGAGAAAGACGGCGAGTTGATCCTCTTCGATACGGGCATGGGCGGGAGGATCAACGATGAAATGAAACCGCTTAAGTATCGTCATAACTGGTTCTTTAACAAATTCGTGATGAAGACGGAGTTCGACCCCGGCCGGGATCCCGTCGTGAAACAACTGCCGCGTCTCGGTCTTGATCCGAATTCGGTACGGCATATCATTCTATCCCACCTTCACTGGGACCATGCCGGTGGAATCCATGATTTTCCCAATGCCGAGATCATTGTCGGCAAAAAGGAATGGGAGGCGGCCACTGCAAAGAATTCTCACCGTCATGCCTATATCCGGGAACAATATGAGCGTATCGACCCATCGAGACTGCGTCTCATCTCAACGGTTTCAGGGAAGAAATGCCTTACGTTCCCCGATTCCTGTGATGTCTTCGGTGACGGCGGCTTTGTCATGATTGATCTGCCGGGCCATACCGAGGGCCTCATGGGGCTCCTGCTCACCATGCCGTCCGGAAGAAGGTTTCTGCTGGGAGGCGACTCGTTCTATTTCCCGGAAAATCTTGAATCGAAGTCTCCAAAATCGAAGCTGATGAAAAAACTGGTGCATGAGCAGGACGAGGCGGACCGAACGATCGAGAAACTGTACGACCTGATGATGAAGGAACAGTCGCTTGAGATGGTGGGATGCCACGATCACCGGATCCCGGGGAGATTCAATCTCGCTCCTGAATATTATGATTAGGTACTCAATGGTATAAGGAGATTCCTTTATGTCAGCCGATCGATTCTCGAATACCAATCAGCCACACGCGTGACAGGGAGGACGAAATGAAGTACTCGGAAGATGAAGACAATTTGAACCGGCGCGCATTAATCAAAATTGCGGCATTTGCACTAATGGCTGCCGGCATTGTCTCCATGTCTGCGTCGTGCGGGAAAATCCAGGATATGTACATTGAACATGCGTTGCGGACCAGACGGGATTCAGGAATGCTGCGCGATTCGGGCGCGTTGCGTGTTGTTCTGTGCGGCACCGGTTCTCCACAAGCGAATGCCAAGAGCAGTCAGCCCTGCACCCTGGTCATCGCGGGCGGCGAGGTGTTTTTATTCGATGCGGGCGAGAACGCGACGCGTGCGATTGAAAAGAGCGGGGTTCCCGTTTCGGCGATCTCGCGGGCATTCATCACGCACTGGCATTCCGACCATTTTTCGGGGCTCGACGGGGTGATAAACAACAGTTGGATCAACGGAAGAAGGGAGCCCTTTATCGTCTATGGACCGGAGGGCGCGGATGATGTCGTACGCGGCTTCGCCCTGGCTTACCGGCTGGATGCGCGGTACCGGAATGCCCATTTCGTCGAGCATCCCGAGCTCGCGTTCGCGGCCGCGAAAACCGTGACGGTACCGGCGGGAGAGGACGGGGCGACTGTCTATGAAAGCGGGGGGATCCGCATCGAGACATATCGCGTGGATCATCACCCCGTAGAAAATGCCGTCGGCTACGTCCTGACATACCGGGGCCGGAAAGTATTCATAAGCGGTGATACGAAGGTCAGCCCCCTGTATTTCCGGGCCATGAAGGACGCGGACCTTGTAGTCCATGAAGCGGTCAACACGGGGATTGTGAAAAAGGCCGCCAGGTGCATGCGCACCCTGAACATGAATGCAGAGGCCGACCAGGCGGAGCGTATCCTGGAATATCATGCCGACACCCTGGAGCTGGCCGCGCTTGCCGAGCGCGCCGAAGTGAAACACCTCATCCTTACGCACCTCATTCCGGAGCCTGATAGTTTTCTGGCAAGAAGGATGTTTATTCAGGGGATGGGCGATATCTATCATGGAAAACTCACGATCGGGCATGATTCCATGATTATCGATTTGCCGTTGCCCTGACCTTTCCCGAAGGAGATTAATGATCGCCTTTTTTCATCCGCGCACCCGCTGCGGCCCTGTCTCTGGCACCCGCTCGATGAGGCCGGAACTCACCCCGACCCCTTCTCGCACCGCAGCCTGAGCGCCTCGTTCATCGATTCGAACCCGCGCCTGGTATTGTCATCGAGCATCTTTGCGAAGAGGGGAACGAGAATCCCGGTGAAAATCTCGCGCTGCGTGAACACGGTCGCGCCGCCGTCGCCGGTAAGCTCGAAGATGTGCTCGCCGTCAAAGACGCCCGGAACGAGGAGATGCCCCTTCCAACGGAATTCGCGTCCGGGATCGTTTACGAGCACCCTGGGCTTGAAGGTCATGGGCCGCGCGTCCGGGGGCGCGAGCTCCACGCTCAAGCGGCCCCCCGCGGAGAATTCCCCCCGGATACCGCGGATGAAGGGGTTCCATTCCGGGTAACGGGAGAAGTCGGAAAAGATATCCCATACCCTGGAGGGCGAGGCGGCGATGCGGATGCTAATACGTATTTCTTTCATGGGCGTGCCTCCCGTGTTTAAATAGAAGATACTACGGGATACGCGGATCGGGTAGTCTTTCCCGGGGCCGAACCGGCTATCCCGGGAAGTGGGGATTCCTGCCGCTGCAACTGGGACACGCTTCGTGGTGGACGCACAGTATCCCCCCGCAGGCCGGGCACGCCCATCGTTTCTTCTCCGATTTTACGAACGCCGCCTTTCCCATCCGCGCGATAGAATCCAGGTTTTCAAGCATGCTCATTCCATACCTGGACCGGTAGCGCGCGTCGAGCCGCTTCATCAGCGCGCACGGATAGCTCGGGCACTCATGGCAGAATTTCGCGCCAGCCCGCCCCGGTTCCGCGCAATGCCGGATCCGGCACCTCGCGCAGTACTTAGGCATATGCTCTTCCGGCCCGGCGCATCCGGGACAGGGTTTTACCCTGCGCTGATACGCCCGGCAGAGGGAGCAGTTCATTCCACAGGGGGCGATGTGCATTACCAACCTCGTTTCATTGAAATCTCCCGGTCATGACGGGAATCCCGGCGAGTCCGGAACGCCGGGGCCGACCGGCAATATATAATCGCCACGGGATCTTTCGTCCAGAATATTTTAGGGCACGTCCCCCGCACCGGCGAATTCGTGAGTTAAGTGAACTGAACCGAACGTACCGGTTGGCGGATTATTAACATGATTTTTACGGGAATTTCACTTTTTACTTGAAGTCGGGTTTTCAGAATTTATAAATTACGGTAAATTTAGTTGGAATTACATCGAACAGCGTATCTACGCATCAGCCGCAATTGTTCCAAAGAACGACAACCGGCACGACCGGAGGAGAAGGAAAATGAATATACCTGAAGCGACGAACAAGGTGTGGGAAGACTTATTGCTGAAAGACAGCGGGGTGGATTTCGAATTCCTGGCTTTCAAGCTGCTTTTAAACCGCCTGAAGCTCACGATGCGCGGCACTCCCGACAAACAGGCGGTTCTCAACGCGGCCGGAGAACTGCGGGCCATGTTCGTGAATTACGGCCATATCCCCAAGGTCCAGGCCGACCTGTCGAAGGTCATGAGCGTCCCCGTCCGTCCGGCCGAGGCACCCAGGGTCGCCAAGCGCGAAGTGCAGCAATTGACCCAGGTCCTGTACGACGTCGATCAGGTCAAGTCGATGATCACGGAGGGCAAGAAGCTCATCCTCGCCGGGGACGAGAGCGTGCTCATGCAGCTCCCCGAGGGACACTGGATCGGCGGAACGATACCGTATTTCATATCGGACCAGGGCGGTCTCATGACGCGGGACAAGATACACGTGACGGAGCTCCCCTCATACGCGAGGCAGGTCACGGTCAGGACCTACGCACCGGAAACCGTATCGGCCGTATACGCCGGGATTCAAAAAAACGGCCTGAGCATAATCATCATACCCGCCTCCGGAAACGCGCACCTGAACTTCGCGATGAAGGCCCCGCTGCACAAGGACTTCGCCTCCGGCCCGCTTTTCGGATGGATCGCAGGCGTCCACGTGGACGATATCGGCAAAAAAAAGGCCAAGGTCATTTTCGGCGAGAAGCTGAAGGTCATGGAGGACGGGGCGGTCGCGATGCACATGGTTCTTCCCGATGGCCTTTACGCGGACCTGAATATAATCAACATTTTCAAGCAGGGAACCGGGGACGTGATCACCTTTCCCGAGGACGGGTTCAATGTCCAAGACGCCATCATCAACGGAAAGAAACAGAATTTCGCCGAGTACGTGTCCCGCCAGAAGCTTGACACCAAGCTTCCCCTGGTCGCGGATTACAGCGGCGCCATGATCAACGTGAGCTTCCAGGGCGTCGACGACGCGGCCGGCCGGGTGAATTTCTATGCGCCCGTGTTCAAGGGAATCAAGTACAAGCACGCCGCGCCCGTCGTCAATTACGTAAAGGAGTTTACTTCCAGCATTCCCGAGGCGGGGACCGGCGAGATTTTCTTTTCATGCAACTGCATCCTGAATTACCTCTACTCGGAGCTTGAGGGAAAACGGACCGGCAACATCACCGGACCCACCACCTTCGGGGAGATCGCGTACCAGCTCCTTAACCAGACTATGGCGTACGTGAGTATCGAGAAGCAGGCGTAAGTTTTCCCCCTGTCTGCGGGTGCCGGAAATTTCATGGGGGGTCGGCGGACTTATCCGCGAAACCTCAGAGACTCTTGCTGAAAAAGTACGACTGCCTGTCCACCGTGTAGCCCAGCGAGCGATAGAGCCGGTGCGCGCCCTCCAGGTGGACGCGCGAGCTGAGTGAGATCTTCGCGAGGCCGCGCTCACGGGCCCAGGATTCCGCGCGCTCCATGAGCATCCGTGCGGCGCCGCGCCTGCGCTGCGCGCGGTCGACCAGGATGGACTGGACCTCGATGAAGGTGCCCATGCCCAGGAAGACAACCTCCACCAGGCAGGCATAGGCGATGAGCGCGCCATTGTCCTCGCACGCGATGAGCGCGGAGCCGGGGAGCGCGAGCAGGCGGCGGAGCGAATCCCCTATACCCGCGGCGGTAAGCGGCGCGGGCAGGGCGTCCCACTGGTTCATGAGATTCGTGAGGCCGGCGATGTCGCCCTCGTCGAATGTGATCGGTCGGATATTCATGACGCACCCATTGGCCGAAGAATGCATGACGGGATGCGGGATTGTCAAGAAAGTAACGCAGCGAAACCTGAACGCCCGGGCAGAACCTTACAGAAGCCCCTGGGACCACCCCCGGGACACTTACGCTTTGCTAGGTTTCACTACGTTCTATTCCTTTACACAATTCCCTATGTGTCGATGAAAATCCCCGGCCCTCCGGGCCGCCCCAATGTTTCCCCTTTACCAAAGGGGAGTGTGACGCATAAGGAGGTGCGAATGGCCCGCGCGAATAAGCCGTCCTGGCTTGGGCGGGCAGGCGCGCGTCCTGTGCGCACCCGGCGTTGCGACACGATGTCGCGCCTTTAGCCGGCCGGAGGCAGAGAGGATTTGCTCACCTGATCATTCTTCAAGCAAACGCCATAGAAATCATTCATCACAATAGACACGAATATCTTTCGAAATTTCGTGTTCATTAGCTCTCCGGCCCAGGTTGGGCAGTGAGTGTCTATTGCGCTTTTTGCTTGACCGGTATCGCCAGTTTAATTACTTTACTATGACTCGATTGACAAACATATTGATCAGCATATACAGTTCAATCATGTTATCCTGATACAGGCCGGGAGCGTATCAATCATGCCAAGCATCAAACAGGAAGCGATTGACGTTATTTCCAAACTGCCCGATACCGCCACTATGGAGGACATCATGTACCGGCTGTATGTTATCGACAAAATCCATGCGGGCCAGGAAGATGTACGCAGCGGCAGGACAATCACCACCGAGGAATTGAAGCGGGAAATCCTTACATGGTAAAATGGACCGCGTCCTCCAGGAAGGACCTGCGGCACATCCATGATCACATAGCAGAAGAATCCGGCTATTACGCAAAAAAGGTGCTGGTATCCGTCGTTACCAGGGCCGATGTCCTCAAGGACTTTCCGCAAATGGGAAGAATGGTCCCGGAGTTTCAGAACCCTTCGATTAGAGAAATAATCGTGTATTCATACCGTATTATTTATGAGATCCACGGTGATGCAGTGGAGATACTCGCGGTGATTCATGGGAAGCGCAATCTTGAAGATGTGCTCAGCCCGCCATAGTGACGATTAACTCCACGGGATTTGGCGGTGTGTGGGTCACGCCGAATAGCGCTTGACTTCCCGTTTGATGAATCGCGGCTATTCGCGATGAAGAGAAATCTATTGAACATCGATATGCTTTAAGATTTCTCACCCGAAAGACGGGGTTCGAAATGACAGGCGGAACAATCAAATCCTTTATCCCCCCCATCTTATCCATCTCCCTATCTCCCACTCTTACACATCGTTGCCGTAACCTGGGCGCACGGGAAATTCCGGACAGTTCCCGTTTCCACGGATAATGTCTCGACAGGAGCGGTGTTCCGGGGTATTATGCAGTACACTCATTTTCCGAAGGAGATCGAACCGTGAAAAAGATTCTGAAGATCGCGGGCATCGTGCTCGCCCTGGTGGCAGTTAGTATCGGCACCCTGCTGCTGTACTGGCGCGTGAGGCCCAACGGCGCCGTGGTGGACAAGTCGCTCACCCTGGAGGTGTGGGACGCGGTGAACGACGGCATGCACAACTCGAACACCGATATGACCTTTTTCAAGGGGCACTACTACCTTGTGCACGCGAGCTCCCCGTATCACTTCGCGACCCCGGAGTGCAAACTCATCGTGCGCCGCTCGAAGGACGCGCGGTCGTGGGAGGAGCTTTCCCGCGTGAACGTGCCGGGCGAAGATATTCGCGACCCCAAGTTCCTCGTGCTGAACGACCGCCTCTACCTCTACGTGCTCAAGAGCGTGGACTTCGAGGCCGAACCCTACGCGACGGCCTGGCTCTCGTCGGCGGACGGGAAGACGTGGAGCGCGATGAAAGACATGGAGCCGAAGGGCTGGCTCTTCTGGAGGCCCAAGTCGCGCGACGGGGCAACCTGGTACCTGGCGGCCTACTGGCACGAGCACGGGAAGTCGGCGCTGTTAAAGTCGACCGACGGCGAACGGTGGGAGATCGTATCGACCATCTACGAGGGTGGGCGCAACGACGAGACCGATATCGAGTTCCTCCCCGACGGAAGGATGATAAGCACGCAGCGGCTCGAGTATTCGGAGGATCTCTTTGGCGACGCGCGCGCGTCGACGGGTATCCGGGTGGCGGCGCCGCCTTATACGAAATGGGATGGCATCGAGGACTTCACCACGCGCCTTGACGGACCGGCGCTCTTCAGCTATCACGGCAAGGTCTATGCCATAGGCAGACGCAATCCGTACAGCCCGGGGCCTGTCAATTATTACGGAAGCATCTTCGACCGCAAGCGCACCTCGCTCTTCCTGCTCACTCCTGAAAGGCTCGTCTTTCTATCGGACGTGCCGAGCGCGGGGGATACCTCTTATGCGGGCTTCGTGATGAAGCAGGATACTATTTATTTCAGCTATTACACGAGCGACGTGAAAAGGGACTACCCGTGGATCATGGGCATGATATCGCAGAGTCCCATCATGATGGCGAAGCTTGAGCTTCCTTCGCTGGAGAAGCTCGCGGCGGAAAAGGCGCGTTTCGACTCCGTTCGTTTCGGCTCCGCTCAACGAGCGGGACGGGTTGCTCCCTGAGCGGTTGGCTAGTCCTTGAAGATAAATGCCCTGAGGCGCTCCGCGACGGTTCCCCGTGCGCGCTTGCCCAGGTTGTCCAGCCCGGTCATGAGGAGAAAAATCCCCGCGAGCAGCGTGATGAGGAGTGAGGGGGCCGACAGGTCAAGGGCGGTTCCCAGGCCCTGGTAGAGGACGAACAGCCCCAGGAACACCTGGAGGAGGGCATAGGAGAGCCGCCAGCGCGCCCTGATCCCGAGCAGGAAGATCGAAAGCACCGCCAGGAGCGCGACCATGGCCCCGGCGCCCAGGATCGTGTTGATGAGACCGAAGTAGTTAATGAAGAAACCGGCGCATACGGCCAGGAGCGCGCCCGCGGCCAGGGGGCCCATCGCCCGGAGTATCCAGCGCGCCCCGTAGGCCGCGCGCTCGCCGGCCTGGGCGAGGCTCACGCTCTTGTACCGCGCCATCTCCGAATGGTACTCCCTGAGGTTGAGGGCGCGCAGGCCTATGGACTTGGCGTAGTTGTAGAGCGCCACGTCGTCGGTGACCATGGTTACGTCCTTGCCCTCTTTCATGAGCGAAAATTCGTAGGTGAACTGGGCCAGCAGGTAATCGTTCGTCGTGATGCGGTTCTCCCGGAAAAGGCCGGGGGTGGGGCGCTTGAACTGCTTGGGGTCGATATAGGCGAAGCGGATGAAGCCGCGCGCGAGGTCGTCCTCGATGAGCTTGTGCAGCTCCTCGGCGACCACGGCGTTCTGCTTGTTTTTCTTCGCGAAGTTGTTTACCTCGCGCAGGACGAAGCTGGGAAGGTACACCTGGCACTTGGGGCTCCACTGCTTCAGGAGCGCGGGATCGTTGATGATGATGTTCGTATCGAGGATAAATTTCTTCATGCGGCACTCTCATCTGGGAATGGAAAAGACCTGCGCCTATTGCTTCATTAATTGAGTATATGGTCAACAGTATTCCTGCGGCGGGGTGAAAAAAGTGAATCATGGAGGGCGCCCGAGGCCGCGCGTGCGCATGAATGCGTCAGGGCCCGGGCGCCCTCAATTCCGCGCCTTCCACGGGCGCGGCGAGTGCCGCTTGAGCAAATTATATTTGATTTAGCGCGCGTGTACGACTACACTGGAGGAGGTACCCCTTGTCCGACGCGCGTCACAAAGCGCGGCATCGTGAAACGAGTCCTACCGCACCGGAGGGCAAACTGTGGGTTCTCAGTGCTGCACCATCCTGCTCGTCGAGGACGAACCGGTCATCGCCCTTGCGCAGGCCCAGGAGCTTGAGCGCGAGGGATACGACGTGATGTGCGCCGCGCGCGGGGAAGAGGCGATCGAGCTCGTGCGCGACAACCCCGGGCGCATCGATCTCATTCTCATGGACATCGACCTGGGCAAGGGGTTGGACGGCACCCAGGTCGCGCGTGCGATACTGAAAGATCATGACATCCCGGTCGTGTTCCTCTCTTCCCACACCGAAAAGGAAATCGTCGAAAAAACAGAGCAAATCACCTCGTACGGCTACGTGGTCAAGAAGTCCGGCATCACCGTGCTATTGGCCTCGCTCAGGATGGCATTCAAGCTTCACGAGGCCTATCTCGGGATTCAGGCGAGGAACCTGGAGCTCGAAGCCGCGAACCGGAACCTGCTGGGTTCGCAGGAGGAACTCTCCGCCCGGGAGGACGCGCTCAGGGAAAGCGAAGAAAGGTATCGCTGCCTCTTCGAACAGGGATCCGATGCGCTCTTCGTGGCGGACCCGCAGTCCAGGAGGCTTGTCGACTGCAACAGCAAGGCCGAGGAATTGACCGGGTTCTCGCGAGAAGCGCTGCTGTCCATGAACGCGGACCAGCTTCATCCCGATGACGTGCGCCCGGTCACTATGGATTATTTCCGGGAGTTCGTGAAGGGGAACAGGGCGGATGCGGTGGAAACCGTCGTGCTGACCATGAATGGATCGAGGGTTCCGGTCTCCATCAATGCGGGGATCGTGAAGGTTGGGGGCAGCACCCTTCTCATCGGGATTTTCAGGGACATATCCGACAAGAAGTGCGCCGAGGAGGCGCAGCGGGAACACGCCCGGAAGATCGATACGATCATCAACAATCTCAACGGGGTCCTGTACCGTTGCTTGAACGATCGCGACTGGACCATGGAGTACCTGAGTGAGGGCATCCTGGAGCTTTCGGGATATCCTTCCGCGGATTTCCTGGGCAACGGCGTCCGCTCCTACAACTCGATCATCGCCCCGGAGGACCGGGACAGGATATGGGACGAGATCCAGGAGGCCCTGGGCTCGGGGAGAAGCTATACCCTGGAATACTGCATCGTGACGGCGGCGGGGGAACGGCGCTGGGTGTGGGAGCGCGGGCGCGGCGTGCCCGGTGAATCGGGGACCGTTACACTCGAGGGATTCATAACGGACGTGAGCGCGCGAAGAACCGCGGAGGCGCACCGCGAGGCGGCGCTCGCGGCGCTGGGGGAAAGCGAACGGCGCATGAACGATATTCTCGACCACGTGGGAGCGTTCATCTTCATTAAGGATACGGCGTACCGTTACACGTATGCGAACAAAAAGGTTCGCGAGCTATTCGGTCGCGACGAACAGGCTATTATCGGCAGGAGCGACGAAGATTTTTTTTCGGCCGGATCGATCGGCGAGATAAGGACGAGCGACCGAAGGGTGATCGAGGAGGGCGAAACCGTGACGCGGGAGGAGACGGACCTGGTCTCCTCCGACGGGCATCCGCGCACCTATTGGACCGTCAAGATTCCGCTCACCGATGCCTCCGGCGCCGTGAACGGGTTATGCGGAATTTCGACCGATATCACCGACTGGAAAAGGACGCAATCGCAGGCGCGAGCCTACGCGAGATTCCTGGAAAAACTGGAAAAAATCGACAATGTGATCATGCACGCGGATAACCTGAACGAGATGCTGAAAAATCTGCTCGATTCTGTCCTCGGCATTTTCAAGTGCGACCGCGCATGGCTGCTGTTTCCCTGCGATCCCAGCGCGCCGTCTTTCAGGGTCATTATGCAACGTACGCGGAAGGAATACCCCGCCGATCTGGCGGAGAACACGGATCTTCCTGTCCTGCCGGATGTCGCGGCCGTATTCCGGGAAATCCTCGAGACGGCCGGACCCGTTACGTTCGATCCGGCATCCGGGAGAGAGATTCCTTATGGAAAAGAATTTTCCACGCAATCGCAGATCGTGGTGGGAATTCGACCCAGGACGGGTTTGCCCTGGGTGTTTGGATTGCACCAGTGTTCGCACGCGCGCATCTGGTCGATCGAGGAACAGCGCCTGTTCCGGGAGATCGGGCGCAGGGTGACCGACGGACTAAGCAGCATGCTTTTCCTGGGGACGCTTCGCGAAAGCGAAGAGAAATTCCGCGCGCTCGTGGAAAATCTCAACGTCGGAATTTTCAGCAGCACGCCGGACGGCGCGTTCCTCCACGCAAATCGATCCATGGCCGCGCTCGCCGGGTATGCGAGCGTGGAAGAACTTCTCAGGGTGCCGGTCTCCGGCCTCTATGCCGACCCGCGCGACGGGGAGCGCCTTAACCTGCGGATCGGGGAACACGGCCATGTCTCGAATATGGAGATCCTCGCCAGGAGGAAAAATGGTTCCATATTCTGGCTCTCGATGAGCGCGGTGCTTCTCCGGGAAAATGGCGCGCACGGGGAGTCGATCCTGGGGATGGCGACCGATATCACCGAGCGAAAAAGAATAGAGGAAGCACTGGACCGGCGCATCGTGGCGCTCACCCGTCCCCTGGGCGAGAACGACGTCGTCACGTTCGAAGAGCTTTTCAGCCTGGACGACATCCAGGTCATACAGGACCTTTTCGCGAAGGCCACGGGGGTGGCGTCGATAATAACCCAGGTGGACGGGACGCCCATCACGCGGCCGAGCGGCTTCTGCCGGCTGTGCAGCGACATCATCCGGCGTACCGAGAAGGGACTTTCAAATTGCTATCATTCGGACGCGGTGCTCGGAAGGTACCATCCCGACGGGCCGGTCATCCAGCCCTGCCTGAGCGGCGGGCTCTGGGACGCGGGGGCGAGCATCACGGTGGGCGGGCGTCACGTCGCGAACTGGCTGATAGGACAGGTGAGGGACGAGACACAGTCCGAGAACAGGATGCGCGCGTATGCCCATGACGTGGGCGCCGATGAAGAAGAGTTTATCGCGGCATTCCACGAGGTTCCCACCATGCCCCGGGAGCGCTTCGAGGACGTGGCGCGCGCGCTCTTCGTGTTCGCCAACCAGCTTTCGCTCATGGCTCACCAGAACATTCAGCAGGCGCGCATCATCGTGGAAAGAAAAGAGGCGGTCGACGCCCTCACCCGGTCGGTCGCCGAGAAGGAGATGCTTTTCAAGGAGCTCCAGCATCGCGTGAAGAACAGTTTGAATATCGCCTCCAATCTCATCTCGCTTAAAATGGGCGACCTGCCCGACGAGCATACGCGTGGGGTATTCGCCGATGTGATCGCGCGCATCGGCTCCATCGCGGCGGTATATGAGCAGCTCCAGACGGAAAACGACCTCGACAGGATCGACCTGGGGCGCTACGTGGGACGTCTGGTTTCGCTGCTAAGGCAATCCTACGCGCCCGCCGGGGGCCGGGTGCTGATCGCGGACACGCTCGAGGCGATTCAGTGCGAGCAAAGGTGCGCGGTGCCGGTCGGGCTTATTCTCAACGAGCTCGTTACGAACGCCCTCAAGTACGCCTATCCTCCCGGCGCGGCCGGGGAAATACGCGTCGACCTTAGAAATCGCGGCGGGAAAGCGGAATTGCTCGTTTCCGACGACGGCCCGGGAATCGATGAAAAATTTCGTCATGCGCACAAGGGGGGAATGGGATTGCGGCTCGTCGATATGCTCTGCCGCCAGATTGGCGGCGTTCACGCGATCGAAGAGGGTCCGGGCGCGCGTATCCGCGTTACGTTCCCGGTATGACGGTGCGTCCGCCGGATCACTCGCCCTTTCTCATATCCTTCCACGGCATCTTATCAATCTCCCCATCTCCTCGTCCTTTGACGTTATGCCGAATATCAGTCTACGATGAAGACGCGCGCGCCGTTATGCGAGGATACGCGGTGCGCGTCGCGCCCGTCGGCGACGAGGAAACTCATGCCGGCGGTCAGCGCGAAGCTGCCGCCGTTCTCTATCTCGACGAGGATGTCTCCGTCCAGTACGAGCGCGGCGTGGCCGCGCGCGCACCAGTGGTCGGCAACGTAGCCCGCGGAATATTCGATCATGCGAAGCCGTGCGTTTCCTCGTTCAAGCACCCTGGAGGCGGCGAGGCCGCGCGTGCCCCGCAGGGTCGAGGAAGGGGTGACGCTCCAGTCGGTTATCGTGAAGGGCGCGTCTTCGATCTTCATGGGCTTCTCCATCACGGCGGGCTCCGCCGGCCGCGCGCAGCCGCGCGGTGTTTTCCCAGCATAGGGAATCCGCGTGAAAACTCAAATACTATTTGAAGAAAGGTTCGCGCCGCACTAGCGCTCTAGTGCCAATCCAAAAGAAAAGGAATTTGCCACGACGCAGAGACATGGAGAGATGAGGTTTTCTCCATTGGGAAAAGCGTGGACAATTTTGCAGGGCCCGGCAGTATTGATTTCCGGGGTTCGTCACGATGGATTAAAAATGTCCGATGGGGCGATAGTCGTATCGGCGACGCATCCTGCCGTAAAATAAGATCAGTCGTGCGAATGGTTTCGGGAGAGTTCCATGGGGTATGCGGTAAAAATGTTCATGATACTGGCCGGGTGCGCCGCGCTCGCGGGCGCGCTGTTCGCGTCGTGTTCATACCTGCGCAAGGGCGGGGACGCGGCAGGGCGGCCGGGGGAGAGAAGCTCGCCCAATTTCCGGGATGGGAAATATCTGAACCCCGTGCCCACGATAGTCACCGGGGACGGCACGGTGCTCGACACGATCTGGCGCTGGATTTCAAGCACGGAGCAGCGGACACCGCCCGTGCGCATGGAATTTCCGAACCCCTCGCTCAGGGAATCCCTTGACGCGGAAGACGGGCTGCGCGTCGCGTGGGTGGGACATTCCAGCGTGATCATTAAAATCGATGGAAAGATATTTCTCACCGACCCCATGTGGAGCGAGCGCGCATCGCCCGTGAGTTTCATGGGGCCCGCGCGCTTCTTTAATCCGCCCTTTCCGCTTGAGGCGCTTCCGCCGCTGGATGGCGTCATCATCTCGCACGACCACTACGACCACCTGGATCGGGACACGGTGACGAGGCTCGCCGCGACCGGTGTCGTGTTCTACACGCCCCTGGCCGTGGGCGAAATTCTCAGGTCGTGGGGGATCCCGGGCGAGCGCGTCGTCGAGCTCGACTGGCATGAAGAGCGCGCGCTGGGAGGCGGTCATTCGCTCATCGCCGCGCCCGCGCGCCATTTTTCGGGCCGCGGGATCGGGAAGCGGGACACCACTCAGTGGGCGTCGTGGATAATCACGAGCGGGAAGCACCGGGTGTACTTTGGCGGCGACGGGGGCTACTTCGCGGGCTTCGCCGATATCGGCGCGCGCTACGGGCCGTTCGACCTGGTCATGCTCGAGATAGGCGCGTACGGCGATAACTGGCCCGATATACACATGGGTCCGTCGAACGCGGTGAAGGCGCACCTGGACCTGAAAGGTGCGGTCCTCCTGCCCATACACTGGGGGACCTTCAACCTCGCCTTCCATTCCTGGACCGAGCCCGTGGAAAAGCTCATCGCGGCCGCCGATACGCAGGGGATCAGGCTGTGCCTTCCCCGGCCCGGCCTGGTCGTCGGGGGCGACCTCACGGTGAACTCCCGGTGGTGGAAGGCCGATCGAAAATCCCCATAACCCGGTTGCCGTAACCGAAAATTCATATAATATTAAATTGACAAGGCGTTCGCCCCGGTCTAGAAACGCTGGACCGCCGGGCGTTAATCCGGTTCGCCGAGAGGCACCCTTGAACGATTTGGACGGGCACGGCCCCCTTTCATGAAGCTTTCCGACATTTCCATAAAGAACTCCGTCTTCGCATGGGTCCTCATGATAGGGCTCATTCTTTTCGGCGCGATCGGGTTCAGCCGGATGGGCATAAGCCAGCTCCCGGACGTGGACTTCCCGGTTCTCACGATCACCGTCACGTGGGCCGGGGCCTCGCCGGTGACGATGGAATCCGCGGTGGTCGACATACTCGAAGACTCCGTGATGTCCATCGAGGGCATCCGGAGTGTGAGCTCCACCTCGCTCGAGGGGCTCGCGAACATCTCGATCGAGTTCGAGCTCACCCGCGATATCAACGCTGCGCTCCAGGAGGTGCAGACCAAGATACTGCAGGCGCAGAGGAACCTGCCCAACGATATCGATCCGCCCGTCGTCACCAAGTCCAACCCCGAGGACCAGCCCATCATGTTCGCGGCGGTCTACGGGAAGTTCACACAGAGGGAGCTCGTGCTCTTCGTGCGCGACCACCTCAAGGACGAGATCACGACGATCGAGGGGGTGGGCGACATCCGCCTGGGCGGCTACCTGGATCCCAACATGCGCATCTGGATCAGGACCGACGCCATGGAGCGCCAGCAGATCACCGTTGACGACATCATCGCCGCGGTGACCTCGCAGCACACCCTTACGCCCTCCGGCTACATGGACAACGGTCCCCGCGAGACGCACGTGCGCGTCCTGAGCGAATCGGCGACCAGGGCGGATTTCGAGAACATCATCATCCCCAACCGCAGGGGCGAGCCCATCTGGACGCCCATACGCCTGGGCGAGGTGGCGCACATCGAGGAGGGGCTCGCGGACGTGCGGCGCATCAGCCGGTTCAACGGCGAGACCGCGATAGGGGTGGGCATCATCAAGCAGCGCGGCTCCAACGCCGTGTCTATCGGCCGCAAGGTCAAGGAGCGGGTGAAGGAGAGCGCGGACCTGCTTCCCGCGAACATGAAGATGGGGATTGCGTGGGACAGTACCCAGTTCATCGAGGACTCGACCCGCGAGCTCCTCTCGAACCTGGTATTATCGGTCATACTCACCTCCTTTGTGTGCTGGCTCTTCCTGGGCTCGTTCAGCTCGGCCTTCAACGTGATCCTCGCGATCCCCACCTCGCTCGTGGGGGCCTTCATCGTGCTCTATTTTTACGGCTTCACGCTCAACACCTTCACGCTGCTCGCACTCTCGCTTTCGATAGGCATCGTGGTCGACGACGCGATCATGGTGCTCGAGAACATCGTGCGCCACCACGAGGAGGGGATGAGCCGGGTGAAGGCCGCCATAGTGGGCGCGCGCGAGATCACTACCGCCGCGATCGCGGCCTCGCTCGCGATCCTCGCGATATTCCTGCCCGTGGTGTTCATGAAGGGCATCATAGGAAAGTTCTTCTTCCAGTTCGGGATCACGATGACGGTCGCGGTGATGCTCTCGCTCCTGGAGGCGCTCACGCTCGCGCCCATGCGCTGCTCGCAGATACTCACGAGCGGAAAAGAGACATGGGTGGGGGCGCGGATGGACCGGTTCATGGAATCGTTCTCGTCCCGCTACCGCGGCGCCCTCGCGTGGTGCCTGGGACGGCGCTGGAAGGTCCTGGGCGCGAGCGCCCTCGTCTTCGCGCTCTCGCTCCTCCTGCTGGGCGGGATACCCAAGGAGTTCGTGCCGCCCCAGGACCAGAGCCGCTTTCTTATAAACATCCAGACGCCGCTGGGCTCCTCGTTGCAGTTTACCGATTCGATATTCAGGAAGACCGAGGCCATACTAAAAAGCCGCCCCGAGGTCGACCGGTTCAACTGCGCCGTGGGCGGTTTCCAGGGCGGGCTCGTGAACCAGGGCGTGTTCAACGTGACCATGAAGAACCGGCCGGACCGCCCGGTCGCCGCGCCCTTCGAGCGCAGGCCCTCGCAGCAGGATTTCATGGCCTTCATCCGGGGCGAGGTAAAAAAGATCCCGGGGGTGGCGCGCGTGGCGGTGCTCGACCTGTCGCAGCAGGGTTTCACGGCGCAGCGCGGCTACCCCATCCAGTTTTCGGTGCAGGGTCCCGACTGGGACAGGCTGGCCGAGTACAGCAAAAAGATGATGGATGTCCTCACGGAATCGGGCCTTGTCACGGACCTTGACACCGACTACAACCTGGGCATGCCCGAGCTCAAGGTGATTCCCGATCGCGCGAAGGCGGCCGCGCAGGGCGTGACGGTTTCGTCGGTCGCGAACACGATAAGCGCGGCCGTGGGGAGCCTGCGCATCGGGAAGTATACCGACTCGTCCGGGCGCAGGGACGACATCCGTGTCAAGCTCCTCGACACCGACAACCGCGTGCCCGCCGATATCGCGCGGCTGGGGGTGCGCAATATCCACGGCGAGATCGTGAACCTGGGGAGTGTGATAAGCCTCGAGGAAAAACCGTCGCTCCTCACGATCACCCGCTACAACCGCGAACGCGCGATCACCGTGTTCGCGAACATCGCACCGGAGAAATCGCAGGCGGACGTGCTCGCGTTCATCGATAATAAAGGGAAGGAGATCCTCCCGCAGGGTTATCACACCGAGTTTACGGGAAGCTCCAAGACCTTCAGGGAATCCTTCGACAGCCTGGTTGTCGCGCTCGTCCTGGGTATCATCGTCGCCTACATGGTGCTGGGCTCGCAGTTCAACAGCTTCCTGCACCCGTTCACCGTGCTCCTCGCGCTTCCCTTCAGCGTCACGGGGGCCTTCCTCGCGATGAAGCTCACCGGGATATCGCTCAATATCTACAGCATGATCGGGCTTCTGCTCCTGATGGGCATCGTGAAGAAGAATTCGATACTCCTCGTCGATTTTACGAACCAGCGCAGGACCGCGGGGATGGGCGTGCGCGAGGCGCTCCTCCACGCCTGCCCGGTGAGGCTGCGGCCCATCGTCATAACCTCCATCGCCACCATCGCGGCGGCCGTGCCGCCCGCGCTCGCGCTGGGGGCCGGCGCCGAGACCACCCGGCCCATGGCGATCGTGGTCATAGGCGGGGTGCTGGTATCCACCTTCCTCACCCTCTTTGTGGTTCCCTGCGCCTACAGCCTTCTCTCGCGCTTCGAGAGCACGAAACACCGGAAGGAAGTGCGGGACGCGCTCAAGTCGCTGGAAGTAACGGAAAAACAATGAATACCATGAGATCGGGAATACCACGCACGCCCGGCCGCTCAGTAACGATCCTCCTCTGCGGCTTGGTCCTGTGCGCGCTGGGCGCCGCCGCGGCGGGCGCGAAGGACGACGACGTGAAGTCGCTCATCATCGGGGCGAGCGGCGTATCGGACGCCGACGCCGATACCGCGCGCGGGAAGGAGAGCCTTTCCCTTTTCGATTTCTACGCGCTCGCGGTGAAGAACACCGAGCGTCTCGCGCTGGAGGCCGAGGGCGCCGTCCAGTCGCAGGCCCGCAGGGACCAGGCGCTGGGCTCCTTCCTGCCGAGGCTGTATCTGCGCGGGGCCTATCTCTTCCCGCAGAGCGAAAGCAAGATGTCCTCCGCCTCCACGAAGTCGTACGTGAGCCTCTATGCGCGCCAGCCCATACTCACCGGGCTCCAGGAGCTCGCCTCGTACATGGCGGCGCGCTCCGACGTGAAGCTCCGGGAGATGAATGTGCGTTATGCGGCATCGCAGCTCCTCCTGGACGTCGCGTCCGGGTATTACCGGGTGATCCGGGCCGAAAAAAGCCTCGCGACCAGCCGCGAGGTGCTCAAGCTCTACCGCGACATGCTGGGGGAGATCAACTACCGCGTCGCCCTGGGACGGAGCAGGCCGAGCGAATCGCTCCGGATAAACGCGCAAATATTCCGCCTTGAGGCCGACATCACCGCCCTGGAGGACGGGCTCGCCGATACCAGGCTCGTCCTGGGGACCCTCACCGCGCTGGGTCCGGACTTCCGCATCGCCGAGATCGAGGTCCTTCCCGAGCCCGCGTACGACCCGGCGACCGAGCGCACCGTCGTCGCGTCGCGCTACGACGTGCTTGCCGCGATCCAGCAAATCGAGGTCGCGAAGGCGGGCGTGCTGCAGGCGGAGGGGGGACACCTCCCGTCCGTCTACCTCGAGGGAAACTATCTCCTCTACCAGCGGCACCACACGGGCACGAACTACTACGGGGGCCTGGGCGTGGAGCTTCCGCTCTTCCTGGGCGGCGCGACGTCCGCCAGGGTGCGCGAGTCCGAATCCGCGCAGCGGCAGGCGGAGCTCCGGCTTTCCACCGTTACGCGTGCGGCCTACGAGGACGTACAGGGCGCGTATAGGGCTTGGATGCTTTCGCGCAGAGAATACGAGGCGTACCGCAAGGCGCTCGATTCCGCCCAGGACGAGTACAAGACGTCCAACTACGAATTTCAGATGAAGCTGGTCACCCTGCTCGACCTGCTCACCTCGCTCGCGTCCTACCAGAACGCGAAAGACGACTACCAGCAGGCGGCGCTCCAGTTCGGGTTCAACCGGGTACGGCTGGGCGTGGCCGTCAACGAGTTCGCGGGCGGGGGCGTCGCGGTACTGCGAAACGCCGCGTCTCCCCGCGCGACGGAGAAATAGTCCGGGCGGCGAGATCGCGGCCCCCGTCTCCTTTCACGCCTCGACCCCCCTTACTTCCATTCGTAATTGGGCGCGGGTCCCATCTCGAAGACGAGCGAACCGCCCTGCGCGATATCGCCGTGGCGGATGAAGGGGCGCGCCAGGAGCTTCCCGTTGAGCGACGCCGACTGGATGTATTTGTTGCCGCGCGAGACGTTATGCGCGATTACCTCGAACGTCCTGTCCGGGCGCGCGGGGTCCGGACGAAGCGCGACCCTGGGGAAGAGCGGGCTTCCTATCGCGTACTCGTCCGTCCCAGGCGTGACCGGGTAGAATCCCATCGCGCTGAACACGTACCACGCCGACATCTGCCCGCAGTCCTCGTCGCCCGCGAGCCCCTCCGGTCCCGTCCCGTACTTGGTCGTGCAGAATTCGCGCGCCCGTTCCTGCGTTTTCCAGGGGGCGCCCGCGTAGTCGTACAGGTACGCGTAGTGATGGCCGGGTTCGTTCTCGTGGACGTAATGCCCGCCGTTAAAGTTTTCATCCAGCCGCGCGATGAATTTTTCCGGGCCGCCCATGAGCGCGACCAGCCCCGGCACGTCCTGCATCGCGCAGAAGAGGTAGGTCCACGGGCCGCCCTCGCAGAACCCGCGCAGGGGGTTGGGGTCCCACGAGCCGTCCGCGCGCTTCGGGGCCATGAAGCCGGTCGCCGGGTTGTACAGGTTTTTATACCAGAGGCTCCGCTCCAGGAAAAGCCGGTAGTCCGCGTCCCTGCCCAGGGCCTTCGCCATCTGCGCGAGGCAGAAGTCGTCGTAGGCGTACTCGAGCGTGCAGGCCACGCTCTCGATCACCTTCTCGGAGGGCACGTAGCCTAGCCTCTTGTACCAGGTGAGCCCGCCGCGCGCTTCGTATCCCTTCCACGGTTCGCGGTCGCCCCACTGGCGGTTCTCGTCGTTGTCGGGCGGCGTCATCGCGTTCTTGTACATCGCGCGCCAGGCGAGCTCCGCGTCGAATCCGCGCATGCCCTTCGCCCATGCGTCCGCGATCACGGAATCGGCGTGCGTGCCGATCATGATGTTCGTGTAGGCGGGGTTGGGCCACTTGGGCATCCACCCGCCCTCCGTGTACATCTGGAGGAGCGCGGTGATCATGCCGGGGACGCGCTCGGGCGCAACGAGCACGAGCAGCGGGTGGAGCGCGCGGAAGGTGTCCCAGAGCGAATAGTCGTTATACGAAACACCTTCGTGCACGCGGTCGTCGAACGCGCTGTAGTAGCGCCCGTACTCGGAGAATATCCGGGGGAAGAGCAGGCACCGATACAGCCCCGTGTAGAAGGTTTCCCGTTCGTCCTCCGACGCGCCCTCGACCCGGATGACGTCGAGCCTCCTGTTCCATTCCGCGCGTGCACGGTCCCTCGTCGCCTCGAAGCCGCGCCCCGCGAGCTCGCGGTCGAGGTTTTCGCGCGCCTGCTCGACGCTGATAAACGAGGTCCCCACGCGCGCCTCGACGGCCTCGCCCTCGCGCGTAACGAACGCCGCGTACGCCCCCACCTTCACGCCGGTGCGCGCGCCCTCGCCGGGGAAGGTCGTATCGCCCTCCCAGGTGCCCGATGCGGCGATGGGCCTGCTGAACCGAATCACGAAGTAGCCCCTGAAGTTCGGGAGGACGGGGCTTATCTCGTCGTCGTCGCGGTCCGTGTTGTAGCCGGAGATCTCGCCCGCCTTGGCGTCCACGCGAACCGCGCCGCCGAAATGCGGGTGCCTGCTCGCCTCGACCAGGATGTACGCCTGTTTCGATTCGGGGAACGTGAATCGTAAATGGCCGCAGCGCTCGGTTGCGGTCATCTCGGCCTGTATATGCGAACCCCTGCCGGCGTCCATAATCACCGCGTACCGGTACGGCGTCGCGCATTCGTCCCGGTGCGCGAACCGCAATCCCCGCTCGCCGAATCCCGGCTTCACGTCGCCCGTGCCGGGCATGAGCAGTACCTGGCCGTAATCGCCCATCCAGATCGCGGGCTTGTGCGTCGCGAGAAACCCCGCGATCCGGTCGCCGTGGTGATACTTGTAGGGATGGACGCCGATCCTGCTTTCCTGCGTCACGGGCGTCCAGTGCGTCATCCCGAAGGGGAGGGCGACGAGCGGGAGCGTCTTCCCGTATTCGAAGCCGCCCCGCGTGCCCGTGAGCGGGTTCACGAAATCGACCGGGTCCGCGCGTACGACCGTGCAATGCGCGGGCGCGCCGGAGCGCTCCAGGAAGGACGACACCGTCCCCGCGACGAAGACGAGCGAGGCGAGCCCAAGGCCCGCGACCGCAGCCACGGCGGCGCGGGTGCGCTGTTTCATCGTCACCAGGCCCCGCGCGCAGAGCGCCGCGCATACGGTGAAAAGCGCGAGAAAGATCCAGGGCGCACTCACGTCCCAGAGGTAGCGCAGGCCCGGGAGCACCATCGTCGCACCGGTCATCATCAGGAGCACGGCCAGGAGGGCGCTCCATGTCACCGTGACGAACGCCAGGGTTATTTTGAGCCACACGGGGAACGGCGCCGGCAGGTGCCGGTGCGCGTTACGCGCGATCTTCACGGGCCACAGGGCGAACAGGATCGCCAGGAGCGCGGTCGCCCCCATGCACGGCGGCAGCAGGTTCAACCGGACGCCTGTCGCCCCGGAGATGAACATGCCGATATCGTACCAGACGGGCTGCAGGATGACCAGTATCCCCAGGAATCCGACAAGGTATGCCGCCGCCGCGAGCGACAGGCAGCACCAGGCCACCACGCCCCTGCTCAACGTTCCGGTTTTCTTTCCAGTCATAGCGTCCCTCCGCGATGCGGTTATGCGAAGCCCGTCCTATTTCAGGTAACGGATGAAAAATGCGCACATCTTGTTCATGCATTCCACGGGATTCGCATTGTATTCCTGCGTATGCCCGACCCCGGTGATCGGCAGGCGGCGACGGGCGGTACTCATGACGAGCTCTTTTATAAGAAAATTCACGTGCTGCGGGGCACAGGCTCTGCGCGCGCAGTAAAAACCGGAATTTGAAAATAGTCAAGAAGATATGGGGGGCCGATGCGCCGGAAGGCCGCGGGGAATGCGGGTGCGCCATACGGACGCCCGTCACCATATTCCCGGAATGATTCTTTTCCTGGAAGACGCGAA
Organism: Spirochaetota bacterium; assembly: GCA_004297825.1. Classification (NCBI taxonomy): domain Bacteria; kingdom Pseudomonadati; phylum Spirochaetota; species Spirochaetota bacterium. The sequence goes on along the minus strand of SCSX01000068.1, from coordinate 23,024 downwards.
TTCCCGGTAGCCGTCCAGTCCCATGAGGGTGCGCTCCTCGACGAGAATGCGAAGCACAATCGCCGGAACGAGCCACGCGAGATATACCGCGAGCGCCGGCACGCTAAAGAAGAACGCGACCACCCCGGCGTAGGCGGGATGCCGGACAACGCGGTACGGCCCGCCGTCCACGATACGATGCCCCTCCACCGTTCTCACCGAGTGCGAATAAAACCTGCCCAGTGTGAAAATCGCCCCCACGCGCAGTCCCAAGCCGGCCGCGAAGGCGTACGCTCCCGCACACAGCAGGGGGACGGGCGTGCTCCGGCGCGAACCACAGCGCGCAGAGAATCGTCGCGGCGTGTCCAGCGCCGTACAGTTCCCTCGTCCCGTAATCCGCGTAGCGCTCCGCCTCTTCACGGACCGCTACGCGCGTCTCGAAGAGGAGCCAAAGCACGTACAAGGCGCAAAAGATAATGCCGGGCATGGTCGTTTCATCGCGAGACACATATTCCGGGAGCACAAAGCGGATGTATGCGACGAAGCACACCGCGATGATGAGGCTTCCTGACATGATGAGGGGAATGAATTTTTTCATGGTTATTGTCCGTTTACGGGCCGCTCGTTCCTGAAGCAGTAGAGACGTCCCGGCGGGAGCATGACAAGCGCGCAGGCGCATGCGATTGTTTTCAGCTTCATGGATTCCTCCAGGCTGTGATGACTGAGCGCCTTTCCCTTGAAGAGGACACAATTCCTAAATCAATAAATCAACAAGGATCATCCTGTTCCCCGGCGAAGCCCGAACAAATATTCATTTTCGGGTCTTTATCAACGCTTTGACCATATCCCGCACGGTGGTCCCGAGCCGTTTCATGTGCCGCATTTTTTCCGATTCGGTTCTTGATGGATAATTTCGATAAGAAATCAGTATCCCGCTCAAAGCTGAAAAAAGCGTATGTGAGAGCAGCCGGACGTCGCCCCGGTAATTCATACGGCGAATTACTGTATCAAAGACCTCCATCACGCCACGAATCACCGGGTGTACCTTGGCGATCGACTCTTCGCTGAGATTCCCCTGTAACATTAGGAGAGACGCCATTCTGAAAAATGAATCATGATTAACAAAAAACTCGATAAATGCATCGATAACATTTTCGATCGTCGAATCCTTCCGTTCCGTCATCTTCAACAAGGAGGTCTGAAGAATCGCTCCATCCCGCAGGGCCGCCTCTATAAACAACTCCTCCTGGTTTTGGAAATAGGTATAAATCGACGATTTTGAGAGCTGGGCCTCGTTTGCGATTTCCTGCATGCTCACCTTGTCGAATGAATTTGCGGAAAAAAGACGTTCGGCGGCATCAAGTATCAGGTTTCTCCTGACATCCCGCTCCTGCTCCTTTAAAATGCTCAACATCTTCTTCTCGCCCATATGGTCGAATCCGGTCCCGTTACTACAGGTTTTAATTTCAACAGGTCGGAATAAAGAATTATTGCAAGAAATTATTTAAGCGAATTACTAAATAATGGTTTACATTCCGACCAATGGTCGGAATGCTGACTTACGGTTATTAAATAATGTAATTATGAGAGGTACGCCATGTCAATTAATGACTTTATGCTCGACCCGAAAGCCCAATCAGTCGCGGAGGAGGCGCGAATGATGGTCAGGGATGAGATCGATCCTGAGTATCTGAAAGCTATGGATAGAGACGAGGTGAAGTTTCCGCGCAAAATCTATGAAAAATTCGCTGCACACAATCTGCTCGGTTTGCGTTTTCCCGTGGAATACGGCGGACGGGGGCTCGATTGGATCGCGACGGTCGCGGCGCAGGCCGAAATAGGCGCGCTCGGAACAGCGTGCGGGTGCGCCTTTGTCATGCCTGACATTGTCGGCGAGGCGCTAATTACATTCGGCACCGAGGAGCAAAAAAGAAAATATCTGAAACCGATGCTGGAAGGAAAACTGGTAAGCGCCGAAGCGCTCACTGAGCCCCGGGGAGGGTCGGATTTTTTCGGCGCGACCAGCAAGGCCGAAGATCAGGGAGATCATTTTCTGGTGAACGGGCAGAAGCGTTTTGTCGTAGGCGCCGAGGGAGCGGACTTTTTTCTCGTATACGTGCGTACCAATTTCAATCCTGACGCCGGTCCCTATGAGCGCATCAGCACATTGATCATCGAACGCTCTCCGGGCGTCGAAGTGAGCTATCTCTACGGCCTCATGGGTACCCGGGGTGGCGGGACAGGGCGACTCACCTTTCGCAACGTGAAAGTCTCTAAGGATAATCTCATAGGCCCGCTCCATGGCGGAGCCCTGGTTTTTTCGCGGATGATGATCCCCGAGCGTCTGACAAGCGCCGCACCGACGATCGGGGGCATGCGCGCCTGTCTCGATGTCGCAGCGCGATATACAAGCAAGCGCAAGGCTTTCGGGAGACCTATACGCAAATTCCAGGCGGTTAATACAATGCTTGCGAGAGGCGTCACCCTCATGGACGCGAGTGCCGGAATGGTATACCAGGCTGCGGTGGCCGCTGACAGGGGTGATCCGAGATTAAGGAGGATCGCAAGCGAAGCTAAACGGTTCGCAACGGATTCGGCTTGGGAGGTGGGCAATCTCGCAATGCAGATGATGGGGGGTATCGGCTATACCGATGTATATCCCATCGAACGGGTGATCCGCGATTGCCGGCTTGCTCAGATATGGACGGGAACCAATGAGATCATGGATCAGCTGATTCAGCATGAATATTTCCAGGAATCGCTCGAAGGTCAGGACAAATACAGGAATATCGAACAGGATGCGAAAAACGCCGGCGCAATATCGGAAAAAATATTTGACGATGAAGGCATGTGGAAGGTAATCGACGATTTCGCCAATAGCGCAGCTGATCGTGGAGTGGGGAACGCTTGACGTACCTGGCGGGTTGGAAGCCCGTAGAGACGTCCCGGCGAGACGTCTCTACGGCCACGGCCGGTGGGTTTACTATGAAATGGGTTTCTGCTCTTTCGGGGAAGTGAGTACCGCGGTCTTATGAAATCGCAAGGTTTATTTTATAGCAGGTGAACCGGTTTTTAGCCCGGCTCAAACCCGCTGTAAGGGGGAATTTACTAAACATTATATTCATATTTGAATGATTAATGCAACTTCACCCGACCGAATAAACTCAAAATTTAAATTTAATTAATATTATCTTAACAGCGGGGTGGACTGTAATCCCTTACGAAATATTTAATTTCATAAGAAATTAGTTGAATTTTTATCGAATAAACGGAGCATATACGCTTATTTTCGTTTCGGTAACGCGAATTTTGAGGTAATTTTATTTGTACAATTATTTAAATTGAATCACTTTAAGAGACCCCATCATATAACATCAGCTACCTTCGTTAGTGCAGCTCCCTATTAATTGATGCCGCCAGTTTCTATTAATTTAATGTGATTCGTAAGACGTCGACTGCTTTCCAGAACCTGAATCTGGACGGTAATTATTTATTAGCGGGGTGCTATTATGTTAGAGATCAGAATACACGGACGCGGCGGGCAGGGTGCCGTTACCTCGGCGGAGCTGCTGGCAGCAACCGCAATTTCGAAAGGTAAATACGCGCAGGCTTTCCCGAATTTCGGACCGGAACGGAGGGGCGCTCCGGTTACCGCTTTCTGCCGTATCAGCGATGAAAGGATTTATAATCGATCAAAAATTTACAACCCGGATATTGTTATCGTACTGGATGCCGGGCTTCTTGCGATGGTCAATCCTACGGAAGGCATGAAGGATGGCGCCCTGCTTATTATTAACACGAAAAAAAACATTGATGATATGATTAAAGAACACGACTACAGGTGCAGGGTGGCGACGGTAGACGCCAATCTGATAGCGCAGGAAGTTCTGAAAAGGCCCATTATAAATACGACGATGCTCGGCGCATTTTTCAGGGCAACCGGAATTTTCGAGCTCTCCGACATTGGGCCTCATATTATTGAAAGATTCGGGGAAAAACTCGGGAGCTTGAATAATCAGGCACTCGAAAGGGCCTACAATGAAGCATGTATAAAGGAGCATGGTCATGGCGAAGAAGATCGAAGATATAAGCTGGCGTGATCTTGAGACCGGGTGTATCGTAAAAGAAGCGGGCAGCGCCCGGGAATACCTTACCGGTTCGTGGAGGTCGCGCAGGCCCATCGTCAATAAAGCACACTGCCTCAAATGCGGAGTATGCTGGCTGTTCTGCCCCGATTCGGCCATAGTGCAGTTGGAGGACCGGTATTTCGAAGCGGATTTGAATTACTGTAAGGGCTGCGGTATCTGCGCCCATGAGTGTCCTTCCGCCTGTATTTCAATGCATGCTGAGGAGGAGCTGTAATGGACAAACGAACCATCGGGGTAGAAGTATCAATAGCCATAGCGGAAGCCGTCGCTCAGGCGGATGTTGACCTTATTGCAGCCTACCCCATAACACCGCAAACGCATATTGTGGAGCACCTTTCGGAACTGGTGGCAGAGGGCAGGCTGGATGCGGAATTTGTTCCGGTTGAAAGCGAGCACTCGGCCATGAGCGTATGCTGCGGGTCATCCGCAGTTGGCGCACGGACGTTTACCTCAACCAGCTCCCAGGGGCTTGCCCTGATGGCGGAAATATTTTTTATAGCGCCTTCAATGCGTCTCCCGATCGTAATGGCATTAGCCAACAGATCACTGTCCGCGCCGCTGTCGATATGGAATGACCACTCGGACGTCATGATGGTCAGAGACGCCGGATGGATCCACATCTTCACGGAAAACGGGCAGGATTCATATGACAACATCTTCTGTTCGTTTCGCATAGCCGAAGACCCCGCGGTGATGCTGCCGGTCGCCGTAAACGTCGATGGTTTCATCCTGACGCATATGATCGAACCGATAAAGTATGTAAGCGATAAACTCGTTAAAAAATATCTGCCGGAATTCCAAATGAAGGACGCCCTCCACCCCGACAGTCCCCTCTCGATGGGATGTTTCGCGATGCCTGAGATATATACCGAAACGCAGAAGGCGAGGGAAGAAGCCGTTCTGGGCTCCTATGACGTTGTCGTCAGGGCATGGAAGGAATGGGGAGAGCTTACCGGAAGAAATTATTCACCGGTCGAGACATACCGCACGAACGATGCCGATATATGCTATGTCACGATGGGCTCGCTCAGTGAAAATGCGATGATGGCCGTCGATGCCCTCAGGAATAAAGGAGAAAAGGTCGGCCTCATCAAAATCCGTCTGTGGCGCCCTTTCCCCTTTAATGATTTTTTCTCCGCCGTAAACGGCAAAGCCGGACTCATCGTCATAGATCGCGCCATGAGTTTCGGCGGACCCGGCGGTCCCCTGGCGCTGGAATTAAGGTCGGCCCTCTACGGGAAACAATCCGCTCCGCAGATAGTAAACTTCATAGCGGGTTTCGCCGGGCGCGACGTCACCCGGGATGATTTTATGAGCATCATGATCGAGGCGAAAACCAGATTCGCGAAAGACGACACATCGGGCTATGTCTTTTACGGAGTGAGAGAATAGGAGACGGATATGAATACAATCCCGATATACGCACCGCTGCTGCTGGATAAGAAGGAATACCTGACGTCGGGTCACCGCGCATGCCAGGGCTGTGCCGAGGCCCTTGCTGTCCGCCTGGTCATGAAGGCGCTGGGTCGCGATACGATCGTCGCGATGGCGACCGGGTGCATGGAAATCATTTCATCATCGCTTCCCACAACGGCATGGCAGGTTCCGTGGATCCACGTTGCGTTTGAAAACGCGCCCGCGGTCATCACCGGCTGCGAGTCGGGGATGAAGGCCATGATGAGAAAAAAGAAAATCAGGGAAAAGAAAATAAATTTTGTATCCATGGGAGGCGACGGGGCCACCGCCGATATAGGAATGGGGCAGCTATCCGGGGCCATGGAGCGCGGCCACAACTGCATTTATATATGCTATGACAACGAAGCTTACATGAACACGGGTATCCAGCGTTCAAGCTCGACACCGTACGGAGCCACCACCACCACGACTCCGGCCGGACATGACACAATCGGGCAGATGACGAACAAAAAGAACATGCCCAAAATTGCCGTGGCGCACGAAATCCCCTATGTCGCAACCGCGTGCCCGAGTTATCCCTTCGACCTGATAAGGAAATTAAAGAAGGCATCGGAAATTAACGGGCCGGCATACATACACATCATGTCGGTGTGCCCGACAGGCTGGAGGATCGATCCGGACGAGGCTATTAAATACGGAAGGCTGATCGTTGAGTCCTGCGTGTTCCCCCTCTATGAAGTGGAAAATGGCGAATATTACATCAACTACATTCCGGAAAAAATTCCGGTTAAAGAATACCTGAAGGGACAGGGACGATTCCGCCACCTGAAGGAAAGCGACATCGGCAGGATACAGGAAAGGGTCGACAAGGAATATTCATCGCTGCTAAAAATCGCAAAGACAGGTGATTCGAGTGAATGCAAATAGAGAAATGACAAGGGTTTCGAAGGAGAAAATAAACGAAATCATACACCGCTATGAATTATCCGAAGAGTCGATACTCGCCATACTCCAGGATTTTCAGCGTGAATTTTCATATGTCCCCAGGGAGGGGATGGAGATAGCGAGCAGGGTCCTGTCGGTCCCGGAAAGCAGGATATTCTCCATGAGCACATTTTACCGTTCCCTGTCGCTTGTACCCAGGGGACGCCACACGATAAAGGTGTGCGCCGGTACCGCCTGTCACCTGAAGGGTTCCGGGCAGATACTCGAGGCCCTCGAACGCGAATTTCAGACAACGCGTAATTCCACCACAAAGGATATGCGTTTTACCCTTGAATGCGTCAACTGCCTGGGCGCATGCGCGATGGCGCCGGTGATACAGGTCGATGATGACTATTACGGCCATGTCAGGCCTACCGGCGTTGCGCAGTTGCTTAAAAAATACGAATAGAGACGGCAAGCCATGGACAAAATATCTTCAATTAAATCATACAGGGAAACCATTGATACGATCACGGACTGCGAGCCCCATGTTCTGATATGCGCGGGCACCGGTTGTATAGCCAATGGCGCGAAACTGATCGCCGAAGCGTTTCAGAAATCGTTTGAGGAACATGGACTAAAGGGAGCGGTTACGTTCGGAATAAAAAAAACCGGATGCCATGGGTTTTGCGAGAACGGCCCGCTGGTCGTAATAAAAAAGACCGATGTACTTTACCTCAAAGTCAAACTCAAAGACGTCCCTGAAATAGTCGAAAAAAGCGTTATCGGCGATGAGATCGTACAGAGCCTCACCTACAGGGACATCACCACGGGAGAATTCATTTCGCGCTATAACGAAATACCGTTTTACCGCAACCAGACGCGAATCGCCCTCCGGAATATCGGCTCTATCGATCCAATCTCTTTCGATGATTACATTAAAAAGGGCGGCTATGAAGGCCTCGAGTTGTCCCTGAAAACCGACCCTGATAAGGTAATCGAAACCGTGGATAAATCGGGCCTTCGCGGACGGGGGGGTGCGGGATTTCCCACCGGCAAAAAATGGCGTTCCAGCAAATCCGTCAAGAGCGACAGCTATTACGTAATCTGCAACGGCGACGAGGGAGACCCTGGCGCATTCATGGACAGGTCCATCATGGAGGGGGACCCCTTTTCCGTTATAGAAGGCATGACCATAGGCGCGTACGCGGTCGGGGCGAGAAAAGGCTACATATACGTCCGCGACGAATACCCCCTGGCCGTCGATCATCTGCAAAAAGCAATACTCACCGCAAGGGAGAAAGGCCTTCTCGGGGAAGGCATACTCGGTACGGACTTTACTTTCGATCTTAAAATAAGCCGTGGCGGCGGAGCCTTTGTGTGCGGAGAATCATCGGCGCTCATGCACTCCATCGAAGGCAGGGTCGGAGAGCCGCGCGCGAAATACATACGTTCCGCGGAAAAGGGACTCTATGAAAAACCGACGGTTCTGAACAACGTGGAAACATGGGCCAACGTACCGATAATCATGGTCAAGGGAGCCGACTGGTACGCGTCATGCGGGTCTAAAGGTTCAAAAGGGACCAAGGTTTTCTCGCTCGTGGGAAAGATAAACAATACCGGCCTTGTCGAGGTGCCCATGGGTGTCACCCTTCGCGACCTGGTTGAAAAAATAGGCGGAGGGGTACTCAATGGCAAACCGCTCAAAGCGGTGCAGACGGGGGGGCCGTCGGGCGGATGCATACCCGCTGCACTGATGGACACGCCGATCGATTTTGACAGCCTCTGGGATGTCGGGTCAATGATGGGCTCCGGCGGAATAATAGTAATGGATGAGAACACCTGCATGGTCGACGTGGCAAAATATTTTATTTCGTTTCTCGCGCAGGAGTCATGCGGAAAGTGTCTCCCCTGCCGCGACGGCCTTCCCCTCATGCAGAAAATATTGTCTGATATCACCGAGGGAAAGGGAAAGAATGGCGATATAGAAAAGCTCGAAGAGCTCTGCGAAGTGCTCACCCACACCGCATTGTGCGGCCTTGGAAATTCGGCGCCGTACCCTGTCCGTTCCACAATAAAGTATTTCAGGGATGAGTATGAAGAACATATCCTGAATAAACGCTGCCCCGCCGGAGTGTGCAAGGAACTGATTACCTATCGCATTGACGCGGACGCATGCACCGGATGTATGGTGTGCGCGAAGAAATGTCCCCAGCACTGTATTGCCGGGGAAAAGAAAACGGCCCATTCCATAGACGCGGCCGCATGCATCAAGTGCGGCATGTGCATGGATGCATGTAAATTTAACGCGGTAAAGGTAGCATAGGAGATAACCATGAAGTCCGTTGCCATAACCATAGACGATAAATTGGTCACCTGCCGGCAGGATACTCCAGTACTGTATGCCGCCCTCGACAGCGGGATATCGATCCCCCACCTCTGCAACAACTACGACGTAAAAAGCAGCGGCGGATCGTGCCGCATCTGCATTGTCGAAGCATACCAGGGAGGCAGGATGAAGGTCGTTACGTCCTGCAACTATCCGGCGCGAGACGGTATATCCATAAAGACCGATACCGCACTGATCAGAAAACTCAGGAAGGGCGTGCTGGAAATCATGCTGACAAGGGCGCCGCGGTCTCCGGAAGTCAGGAAACTGGCGGAGGAATACGGAATCGAAACTGAAAGCGGCGGCTCATGCGACAATCCGGAATTTAAGGATACCTGTATAGCTTGCGGTCTCTGTGTTGCAATATGCGACGAAATAGTGGGTGCCTCCGCCATTGCCATGAACCATCGCGGCCAGACGAAGATTCCGGGCACTCCCTTCGATCAGCCCAGCAAAGCCTGCATAGCCTGCGGCGCATGTGCCCTGGGATGTCCGACGAATTCCATTTCCCTTATTGACTCGGGCGACACAAGGGATATCTGGGGCCAAAGCTTTAAGATGAAGCGATGTATAGTATGCAACACACCCTACATTGCCGAAGCTCAGATCGACTGGATCGTTAATAAAACCGGAAAAGACAGATCGTTTTTCGACAGGTGCACTGATCACCGGCAGAAGGGATGATCCCTCACTTCACCTTCACAAACTCCCCGAACATCCATACCTCCGAAACCGGTCCCACGTTCACCAGGTACCAGTAGTTGTTCCACGCGCCCACCTGCGCCTTGTCCCGCGAGCGCGCGATGACTTTTATCTGGACGCCCTTCGGCACGTAATCCAGCGCCTTTGCCCCTATCTCCTCATCCCCGCTTCCGTGAAGCGAGGTCGATCAGGAGCATAAGGAACGCAAATCAGACCTTCCTCATCTCCCACACCGTCCCCTTCGCGTCCGGGCAGTGAATCCGGTGCACCCGCCGGTCCGCGCCGTTCCACGAGGGGAAGCCCAGCGCGACGCGCCAGGTGTAGAGGTCGAGCACGTGCAGAAGCGCGTTGCACACGCCCTCCGGTTTTTTGTACGGGTTTTCGTATTCGAAGCTGTCGCCCAGCGCGTGGCGGCATTCCTCGTGCTGCCCAACCATCGTGATCCGGATTTTCCCGATACGCTTCCAGAGGTCCTGGTAATCGGCATGGTCGCGGATCGCCGAAAAATCGAGGTTGAGATCGATGTTTTGCTGTTCGTTATGCGTCATCGCGAAACCTCCGCCTGTATACGGATTTACCGGCATTATTCCCGCCGCCGCCCGGCGCGCCCTGCAGGCCGGCATGATACCGGGCGGGAACCTATCGGCCCCCGCGCCTGCGCCGCTATGACCGCATTACCGTCTAACGCGCACGTGTGGGCGGTTTCCGGCCCGGGCCGCTGTACGTAAGGAAATTAATGAACCTGTAAGCGGTATTTTTACGGGACTGCCCGGAGTATGGACCCCTGACGGGTCCGTGTCAATAATTTTGAGGCCTGAACGCAAAACGCGCGGGGAGCGGTGAGCCGCAGGTCCCGCGCGTCGCGCGTTTCGGGTGAAGCGTCCGGCGATGGCCGCCGGCCGCGTGCATCTATTTGGAGGCCGTCAGTATCCTGGGCGATTCCTTCATGAGCGCCGCGATGATGATGGTGACCGCCGCCAGGCCCGTGAACAGGAAGAGGGAGCTTATCATCCCCATGCCGTTCATGACCACGATGAAGATGATGCCGGATATCTGTCCCGCGAGGAGCACGATGCCCTGCGACAGGGATTCGGGCGCCGGGTAGCTCACCTCGGCGACGTACTGGAAGCCGATTGGTCCGGCCGTGCCGAGCAGGAACATCCCCACGAGGCCCGCTGCGACGAGCATGAAGACATAGGAGTCCGCGAGCGCCATCCCCGCGAGACCCGGCGTCAGGAGCATGACCCCGAGAAGCAGGAGCGGTTTCCTCTTGCGGAGCTTGTCCGAAATGGGCGGAAATATGATCGCCCCGATTATTCCCGCTATGAGCATGATCCCCATGATCATCCCGCTTTGCTCTATATCGAACCCCTTTATTTCGCTGATCTGGTCGATGCAGGTGGCCACGGCGTTGAATATCCCCAGACCGAAGAAGAACATGAGCATTGCCAGGATCATGTCCCGGTGACGGAATATATGCTTGAGACCGTCCAGGGTGAGCAGGCGCTCTTCCCCGCCCTCGATGCCCGCGTGCGTGGGCGGATACTCGCGGAGAAATACGATGAGGAGGGCGGCGCTCACCGCGGAGACCACGCCCCAGGTCAGGAGCATCCCCTGCAGGTCGTAGGTGCCCCCCGTCTGTGTTATCATGAGCGGCGTCGCGATGTTCACTACGATCATGCCCAGGAACTGGGCGAGGGTCGCGATTCCCACCGCGGTTGCGCGTTCGTTTATGGGAAACCAGTGGACCGCGACCTTGGTGATCGAGTTCAGGATGAAGGGCTGCGCCACGGAAAGGCCGATCTGCGCGACCATGACCATCGCGTAGCTTTCGGCGAAAACGCCCTTCATGAGGCCGAACACGCCCGCGAGGGCCGCGCCGATACCCACGCCGACCCTGATGCCGTATTTGTCCAGAATATACGAAGCGGGTATGCACATCGCCAGGAAGACGAGCATGAATACCATGGAAAGCAGGTCGATCTGCAGCGCGGTGGCGTTATACGCCTCACGTGCCTCGCGCGCTATGGGAGCGAAGGTGAGCCACTGGATCTGCATGACGGCGTTGATAAGCGCGTAGACCGCGAGTATCACCCATCGGTATCCGTAAACCTGGAACTGGCGCTCTTGGGTGGAAGTCATCGTATCTCCTTTTCGACGAAATATGGCGAGGATGGGGCGCGCTTTGACAAGAGTAAGCGCTCACTCGGAGAGTGTATAACGCCCGCGCGAAATTGTCAATATATAAAAAGGCGGGGCCGCCGGGGCCGCTCGGCAAAATATTGAAAAACGCGATTTTTGGGATAAAGTTCGTGTCATGAGGTCCCCATTTTTCCGGGTCCCGGTTCCGCGCGCGAACGAATCCGCCCGGCGACATCAACCGTCACGATTATGAACTATTACGTACTCATACCGTTTAGCGCTTTTTCGGTTAATCTCTTCCTTATTGCGCTCATATTCGCGCGCAGCCGGAAGAGGCCGGAATCCATCGCCTACATGCTTTTCGCGGGGGATATCGCCCTGTGGGAGCTGTCCGAGTTTTTCCTCTGGTCACCGCTCCCCGACGGCGTGATCGACACAATTTTACGGGCGACCGCGCCGCTCTATCTTGCCGTGGGGGTGCTTTTCCTGAATTTCGCGCTGGTATTCGTCGGTCGGAGGCGCAACGCGGCATTTTTCGGTTTCTGCGTCCTGGCGCTTTCGGGAATAGCGCTTTCCGCCTTCACCAATCTTGTCCTTTCCGGGGAGATCCTGCGAACCGGATGGGGAACCACCCCGAAACCGGGCCCCCTCCTGGTTCCGGTCCAGATCGCCGCGATCGTCCTCCCGGCATATTACGGGCTGGCTATCGTCGCCGGGGCATGGCACGCGGAGCGGGTGCTTATCAGGAAAAAGCAACTGGGCATCATCTTCTTCGCGTTTTTCTCCGCCTCCGCGGCAAGCGTCCTCACTAATATGGTACTATCGGCCCTGTGGGGCCCCGACGCCGTTCCCCACCTCGCGTCCTCGCTCCTGGGGTTCGGTTCGCTGTTCATCTTTATCGGGATGGCCAAGTACCGCCTCATGGTGCCGGGGGTCGAGGAGTTTTCCGCGGACATCTTCTCGGGAATCCACGACTGCGTCATGATATTGCGGGGCGACGGCTCCATCGCAGAGATCAACGACGCCGCCATCGCGACGCTGGGTCTCACCCGGGACGGCCTTCCCGTGCTTCATATCAGCGACATCTTTCACGCCGATTATTCCCCGGGCGAGGATTATCGCGACAAGGAGGTGAGGCTCCGGCTCCTCGAAGAGGAGCAGATATTCCTGCTCTCCCAGTCCTCCATCCGCCGCGGCGACCCGCGATCGCCCAAGCTCATCATTATGAAAGACATCACCGGGGTGAAACGCGCCGGCGATCAGCTCGCCATGCTCGAGGAGCGCTTTTCAAAGGCATTCCATTCGAGCCCCGTGGCGATGTGCATCAACTCGCTCGTGGACGGGCGCTACGTGGACGTCAACGCGATCATCGTGCGCGACGCGGGGTACTCCCGCGAGGAGTTCCTTGCGAATACGATATTCAGCCTGAATATATTCGCCTCGAAGGCGGAGTTTGACCGATACATGGAGTTCCTGACCCGGGACGGGCGCCTGCGCAATTTCGAGTGCCTCGTCCGGATCAGGACCGGGGAGATTATCACCGCGCTCTTTTTCTCGGAGCGCATCGTGATCGGCGGCGAGAAGATGGTCATCTCCTCGGTGCTGAATATCACCGAAAAGAAGAAGATGGAAGCCGAGCTCCTCAAGATGTCCCGGATCGAATCCCTGGGGACCTTTGCCGGGGGGATCGCGCACGATTTCAACAACCTGCTCACCGCGATCATGGGCAACATCACCCTGGCGAGGCTCGCCGCGGGCCCGGAGGGGGAGGCGGACGCGCTCCTGGGGGACGCCGAAAAGGCGTCGCTGCGCGCGAAGGACCTGACCCAGCAGCTCCTCACCTTCTCGAAAGGAGGCGCACCCCTCAAGAAGACCATGTCCGTGGTTGAGCTGCTCCGCGACTCGTCGGAGTTCGCGCTCTCGGGCTCGCGCTCGAAGTGCCGGATCTCGATCGAGGGCGAGCTCGCCAACGCGGACATCGACGGGGGACAGATAAGCCAGGTGATCCACAACCTTGTCCTGAACGCGAGCCAGGCGATGCCGGAGGGCGGGATCATAGGAATCGATGCCGGGAACTTCAGGCTCGAGGGCGCGAAGGCAGTCCCCCTTCCCGACGGGGACTACCTTAAAATTTCCGTGGTCGATCGCGGCCACGGGATACCCGCCGACATTATCGGGAAGATATTCGATCCCTTTTTCACCACGAAGCACTCGGGGAACGGCCTGGGGCTCGCGGTGAGCTGGTCCATCGTGAAGCGTCACGGAGGCCACATCACCGTCGAGTCCGGCGAGGGGCGCGGCGCGCGGTTCGACGTCTACCTTCCCGCGTCCGGGAGCGCGGCGAGCGAGCCCGAGGAAGACCGCGTATCGGCGCCTGCACTGCACAGGAAGGTCCTCGTCATGGACGACGAACCCATGGTGCTGGACGTCGCGGCGCGCATGCTCAGGCGCATGAACTACACCGTGGAAACGGCCGTGGACGGCGATACCGCGATCGCCCGGTACCGCGCCGCGCGCGGGGAGGGCGCGCCCTTCGATTGCGTCATCATGGACCTGACCATACCGGGCGGGATGGGGGGGAGCGAGGCCGTCAGGGAGCTCCGGAAGATCGACCCGGGGATCGTCGCCGTGGTATCGAGCGGCTATTCGAAGGACCCGGTGATCGCGCGCTACAGGGAACACGGTTTCGCGGGCGTGCTCGAGAAGCCCTACCGCATGGAGATGCTGCGCGATGTGGTCGAGCGCGTATGCCGCGGCGCGGGGGAAGGCGCGGCCGTATGACGTGTGCCGCTTAACGGATCTCGCGCTCGTGGATGAAAAAGCGCCGCGGGCTCAGGTACACCGGGAGCGCGTTCCTCGCGATGATTCCCGTCACCGCGGCGGCGCGGCGTACGTGATGGCGTATCGGATCCTCGCCGAGCGCGCTGCGAACCAGCTCTATCGTGTGGAATATTTTCTTTCCATACGGCTTCATGAGGCGCGCGATATTCATCGTAAGCAGGCAGCCCGTGCAATACAGGGCGATATCGGACCCCGGGGCCTTGTCGAGGGCGCGTAACTGGCGAAGGCTCTGTTTCAGCATGTCCGCGCCGCTGAAGCGCGTCGCCCCGGCCGCCATCCCGCAGCAGAGGCCGTCGGCGCCGTGCAGCGGGGTTTCGCGCACCGTGAGCCCCAGCCTCGCGAGCAGGGCGCGCTGACGCTCCATGAAATCCCCGCCGATAACCCGCGCGTGGCACGAGTCGTGCACGACGACGCTCCCCGAAAGCTTTTTCTTAAGCGTGAACTCCCCGCGGTCGAGCGCGCGCGTGAAGTAGTCGACGAAGTGCGTTGTGCGAAATCCGAACTTCGCGCCAAAATGTCCCGGGAGCACGTTCGTAAACATGTTCCAGCACGCGGGGCAAAGGAACACCATCTCCTTTAATTTACTGCTCTTGTAAAACGCCGTGAGCCTGCCGGCGATCGTCTGCGCGGGGCCAAAGAGCCCCATGCGGAAATACATCTCGCCGCAGCACTGGTCCCATCCTCCCCACACCGGGAGCCTGTCGAACAGCGCGCCGGTCGCGAGCCCCGGCATGGTCAGGAGGTTGCAGCCGGGATAGAGCACGGTATCGGCGGGCGGTTCGGGCGATGCCCAGGATTCGTGGAGCGCGCGCTCCTGCGCGGTGTAGCGCACGTCCCGCCTGAAGTTCGGGCGCAGTGTGGGCATCATGCTCTTCGCGCGGACCGGGAGTCCCTGTTTCTCATAACGCGCGTTCCACCGGCTTATGATCCGCTCGTACGGATGCGCGTCGTGCGGGCAGAAGGCGTTGCAGGCGTAACAGCTCACGCAGCGCTCGTGCGCGGCCGAGTGCTCCCCCGCGTTCAGGGCGCGCATCGCCGCCACCGCCTCGTCGCGCGGAAGCGACAGGTAGCGGCACCGCACCAGGCACTCGCCGCATTCCCTGCAGCGCGCGGTGTATTCTTTCAGGCGTGTATCGAGTGCGGTCATGGTTATCGGTCCCCCGCGGTATTGTGACGTGGTGATGGTTAAGCGTAGCACCACGATCGGGGGTTGTCTACAGCAAAATCCAGCTTTGCCTGAAGAGAGCAAATCCCCTCTGCCTTCGGCATCTCCCCTTTAAGTAAAGGGGAGACATTAGGAGATGCTTATTTAGGTAGGGGCGATCATTATCACCTGGACTTATTGAATCAAAAGGCTTTGCTTTTGGGGAGCCCCGAATGAACGCTAATGAACGCGAAAAAGATATTCGTGTCTATTACTTCTCGGTCGTCGGGAGATTTGTGCCCGGAGAAAAACTGCTTGAATTCATAATTATTTTCATGTAGAAAGACGGCAGGGTATTCATCGCGTTTCATTCTTGCTTGAAACGATTCGGTGAGCCGGGGGAATAGTTTCATGGAAAACAGGATCGCCCAAACACTAGCGCGCCACAGGCACCTTCTTGAAAAGTATCATGTCAGGAAGATTGGGCTGTTTGGTTCATATGCACGTGGAGACGAGAGCGAGGGAAGCGACATCGATCTCCTGGTTGAATTCGACGAAGGCGCTTTCGGCGCGAACTACGCGGGGTATTTTGACGCGATGAGCTCTCTTTCCGAGCAACTGGAGAGTATTCTTGGCGCAAAAATCGATCTGGTCACACAGGACATGCTGAGTCCGCACATCGCACCGGAGATCCTTGGCGAGGTACGGTTTATTGAAGGGGTATAAAACTTTTTTGCTGCACATTCTTGAAGAGTCCGAATACCTCATTAAGCATTCTTCCGGTATCGAGTATACTCAATTCATAGATGACGACACCCTGCGCCGCAGCTTTGCGAGGAGCCATGGGGTCATCGGCGAGGCAGTTAAAAATCTGCCGGATGAATTGAAAGAGATGCATCCCGCTATACAATGAAAACGCATTGCCGGTCTGCGCGATGTGATCATTCACCACTATTTCGGCGTTAATTACAAGATGATATGGGACGTTGTTAAAAATAAGGTGCCCGAACTTAAAAAAGAGATCGTGGATATTCTTGGCGATCTCCCCAACGTCTGACATGCCGTTTCAGTAAACCCGGTCATGAGTGCCATACATCCCACGCTAAACCTGCAAATCTCCTGTCAGTACTAATGAACGCGAATTGGACTAATGAATAACAAGCTTTGCTTTTCAGGAAACCGCGAATGAACGCTAATGAACGCGAATTTTAAAAAGATATTCGCGTCTATTGGTCTTTATTCGCGTGCATTCGCGGTTAAACTTCCGTTGTTCAGTAACGGAAAAAGGTATTTTCGCAGTGTGGAGCGGGCTTTTTTGTAAAAATTTATCAGCCTCCGGAGAAAAAGTTTAATCGGTTTTAACTGGAGAAAGACTGGAGAAAGGGTCCTCAGGGGGTTGGCATGAAAATTGCTAAGGGTGCAGGGCCCGCGGGTCCCGTACCTGGGGTGCCCCTGAGCAGGGGATGCTTTCACGAGGGAGAAAGGCCTGCGTGGCCTCTCTCCCTCGTGGCTCCCACTCTCCCCGCTCTTCAAGCGCCAGAGTGGCTGACGCCCGAACTCGGCTCGCCGGCTATGCCGGACTCGCCTCAAACAAGCGGGCTGAAGTGGTTTGCCGCTGGCGCGGCGATTTAGGTCTTAGTTCCTGTTTCGGATGCCCCGAGTACTGCTTTCAGGGGCTCTTCCACGCTTCCGGGGACGTGTTGCACACAAGGCTTTGCTTTTAGGGAACCGGGAAGGAACGCTGATGAATGTGAATATTGAGAACCGCGAATGGATGCGAATTGTGGAAAAAGAAGATTACTTGTGAGCAGCGCGACCTTCCAAACGTCGCCCCCTGAGCCCGTCGAAGGGCGGCTGGACAGAAACAAGAACGAGTCGGGATGGCTCTGGATGATACTACTCAAAAGTAATGGGATTGAAATCGGCGGCAGGGGTAAAAGCGGTTGACTTTGGTATTGTTGTATTACAAGGTGAGTGCACAGAGAGACCCTGCTTCGCTTCCCGCTTCCCGGGGCCTGCCATCCAGCTTTCAAAGAATTCCCGGAAAAGATGAACCAGGCCGCGGTCATGATGAAGTGATATGAAGATGGTGGCGCTTTGGAAGATTTAGGGAAGGCTCGCGTGCTGAAGGAACTATGATGGTATATGCGCAATGTGGCGTATAAACCGTGTTAGTGAGGTATTAGGCGCATGGTTGCGGGTAAGAGGAGTTATAAGAAATGACGCACCCAACTTTACGGAAAAAACCGCGCATCCGTGCGCGGTAAAAGATAGAATAAAACAATTTCAAAATATGAGCCATTTAGAAAACATAAAATCCTATATTTTTATTGATGAAACAAAATTCAATACATTAAATAATGATATTGATAATTCATTATACTATTTTGGTATCATTGTTCCCAAAGAAATTATTACAAAGATTGAAACAGATTTTTTAAATTTAATTAATCATTCACATAAGGGTTTTCATGCAAAAGATGAATATAAAGAGAAGAATGTAAACTCGGATTTAATGAAAGCTATGACTGACCTTATTATCAATAACAAACTAATATGTTTAGCTTTCAAGTATGATAAAGATTTTTTATATGAAAAAACAAAAATTCTTAAAAGATTAAATTTTGAAGTAAATAGATTAAATAACCATGAATTTCAAGCATTATTTTGGTTTATTCAAGTAGTCGAATTTTATTTCAATACAAAACTAATCGAAAAGATTAATTTTCCATTATTAGCATTTTTTGATAGAGGTGTCTATGGTATAAATGAGATTGAAGGTAAACAGTTAGATTCAAAATATATAGAGCAAATGCTTTTTGTTAAAAGAAATAAAATCAAACTTCTTTCTTTGCCTGATCATTTTGGTTACATTTTCAGAAAATGTCGGTCTAAAAATAGAAATGATTTAAATACAAAACTTAATAATTCTATTTATGTGCAAGAATTAATTAGAATTACCAACAATTATCTTTTTTATTATCTTGATTTTGATGAATATTTAAAAGGGAAGTATAATTTTTGAACTTATATGAAATACACAAAAGAAAAAATATCACATTTCCGAATTCAAATTATGAATGGTATATTAAAAAGAATGCCTAATGGATTTTATAATGAAATTGAAAATCAAAAAATATTATTAAATACTTATATTATTGAAGAATGTAATAATTCCCGTGATATTTTTCTAACAAAAACATCAAATGATTTAAAGAAAGCCGGATTAGCCGGTCTCCTTTATTTTCATAAAGGTGGCATGGCTACTATGATTGAAAATGTATTTGGAAAGGAATATGCCTATCCATGGGAATTATCGAATACTCCATGTAATTGTTGGCAAGGCGAATCAGGAATATTTAATGCACGACTTTCAATTAAATGGTTTTTTCAAAAATATCTCGATGAAGATATCGAAAAAGTCTATTCAACAACATTTACTGATTTTAATAAAATCGGTCTGGGCGGTATGATACAAACCGTTTATAGAAATAGTGTTTATGATGCATTTATGGATACATTCCCTGAACAATTACAACCCTGGAAGTTTAAACGACATCCTAAAGACTTCTGGAAAACATCAGAAGGTAAAAGTGTAGCCTATAAAGGTTTAATTAATTTACTAGAAATAAAATTTGGTAAATTTGATAATTTGGAATCTATACTGGATAAAATAGTTACATTAAGCGAAAAAGATTTTAAAGAAAACGATCTTTACAAAGTGTTAAAATACTATGGTCAATCACATCATAATTTTATTAAGACTATTACCAAGTTAAATATTAAAGATTATGAATGGGACAAATCATCTCAAGGCACATGGGAAAATTCATTTCTCAATTGTATACTTGTTTTGAAAGACTTTATCGATGCTCATAATCTAAATTCTGATGAAATATTGCTTCAATTATCAAAAAATGATTTTCCTAAACATCTTAAAAATATGATTAATATTCAATTTGATGGCTCACCATCCAAAGCCATTATGGCTCTTTATCCTATGAGGTTTGAAGAGTGGCAATTTGGTAAAGTACAGCAAAATTATTGGAAATCTCCTGAAGGAAAAAGGAAAGCTATCGAATTAACTCGTGATTTGATTCAAAATAAATTAAATTACTGGTCTTTTGAAGAAATTAAAAATGTTAGCACACTTGATTTTTACAAAAACGGGTTAAGCAGCATTATTACAAAGGTATATCAAGGCAAACTTAATGATGCAATAATGGCAGCTTATCCGGGTACTTTTACTAAAACTGATTTTGACAAAAAGGGTAAAGAGGAATTCAAATTTATCAATTTTATTATCAATCTCTTTCCTAATTATAAATATGAGATTAGGAAAAGATACCCATGGTTAAGAAAATCGAATAATTATATGTTAGAACTTGATCTATTTTTTCCAGATTTATATTTGGCATTTGAATATCAGGGAATGCAACATTATATTGATAAATCCGAGCAATTTGGAAGATCGTATGATTATAAAACAACTCGTGAAAATGATAAACTTAAGAGAGAGTTATGTGTCAAACATGGTGTAACATTAATTGAAATTCCTTATGGATTTAAACTTACAATTATCAAAATAAAAGAGATGCTAACAAATAATAATAGAATTGATTTATTGGAATTAATTGTATATTAGCAGGCTCATACATCCGTGTATTCGCCTGACTTATTGTAACATTGGGTGCGCCACTTCTTATAACTAAGCTTACCCGCTTCGTCGCTGCGCTCCTTGGCCTTCGGCACATTGCGCCAAACGGCCGGCGCAACGTCGGGTAAGCTTTGACGTTAGACGCCATTTTTTTGCTTTTTTTTAATATTTAATGCAATATTTTTTATTATTATTTGTCATAAAATATAGTAACTTTTTAAGGAGGTATTTATGACAAATTCTGAAAAATATCAAGAAGGATGGGAGAAAATTTATTCAGTTCAAAATAATCCTTTTGATATTGAGGAACCACTTGAATGGGTAGTTGAGTTAGAAAATTCTGGAAAAATTAAAGGAACTGTTTTTGATGTTGGGTGTGGTGCAGGTCACAATTCTATTTTTCTTGCAAAAAAAGGATATAAAGTATTTGGTACTGATCTTATTTTAAAAGGAGCAATTGAGCGTGCAATAAAAAAAGCACAATTAAACCAGGCTAATGCAACTTTTTTTTCAGGTAATATTTGTGAATTGAAAGGATATGATAATACATTTGATACAATAATTGACATTGGCTGTTTTCATTCACTTGACAAAGAAGATTATCATTTATATGCAGATGCTTTATTTAGATCATGCAAACAGTATGCAACTATTTTTATGCGTGCTTTTTCTGATAAAAACCTTGAAAAATCATCAGAGTATGCTGGTCCTGTAGTAAGTGGAAAAGATATAAATGAAACTTTTTCTAATAACTGGTCTATTAAGAATTTAATTCATAAAGAAATAGAAATAAAATTGTCTGATACTGAAAAACCAAAATTATACGTTTGGTTTGCTGAAATTGAAGTAATAAAATAAAAAAACGGCGTCTAACACAGCCCGTAGCCGGTTCTGGCGGAGTACCGCCTTCACCCAAATTGCTCGGGAGTACCCTCGCAACTTCGGCTACGGGCGAGACGTTATATGCCATCCCGCGATAACTTTTATGGCGCCGCCGTCCGTGGCGGCGAAAGGAGCCATAATGGATTATAATATTGATGTATTTAAAAGTCAATTTCCCATTGTTAAGACATATGCTTACCATTATTATATTTATAAAGAACTCATAAGCAATTATAAAGAACTTAATATATCATCTGAATTCTGGACATTGACGATAGATTCTCATTTGTTGCAAGCTGTAATAATGTGGTGCATGGTTTTTGGCTCGGATGGTTGCAATGCTACTCATTGGAAAAATATCAATAAAATCGATCAATGTTTAATGATTAAGGATTTTAGAAAAGGTCTTCTCGAAAAGTTAAGCATAACATTCAATGAATGGAAAAAATATTGGGACGAAATACTCTATTTTAGGAATAATTATGCTGCCCATAGAGAATTAGGTTTCAATAAACCGGTTCCGTTTTTTGATAACACAATAAAAACAGCATTTTTTTATGATGAGTGGATAAGAAAAATTATTTCGCCGGATGTCTTTGAAGAACCACCTCTAATTGAATCCACTACAGCATTTTTAAAACATATAAGTAATTTTACTAAAGAGTTATTATTTATTACTAATAACCATGAAAAGCTTAATCTGTAGATGCCTTCGCCATCCGTGGCTGCGGCAACTCATTCTCTCAATCGCGGCACGGCATATAACAGCAAACAGGCGCGGCGCTCCCTATCGGTCGCTTGGGCTTCGCCACATTTCACCTTCGCTATCGCTACGGTGAAACGTCGCCTGTCTGCGAAACGTTGTGCGAAAGAAAGAACACCTGAATTTTATGTGATCAATACAGATGAAAGCAAAACATGACATACCAAAGTTACTTCGATGGAACAATGATCTATATGATTTATCTATAGATTTAATAAATAGTTCATTCAAAATACTTCAAAATGATCATTTTGGTTTCATGAGTATTTTTTTCCTTGAAAAGCAAATAGAGCATAATCGGTCAATGGTAATATTGATAAATAATAATCAACACTGGGATTCAACATTAATTGCACGCAGCATGATAGAGGGATATTCGCAATTAATTTGGGCATCAAAAGAAAAATCAGAAAGAGGGTATAAATGGAGAGCTTATTCCTGGATAACTGATTGGAGAAAAATTAAAAATCAAATTTTATCCGGTGATGTCGTTGAACAAAAGCAATTAACTATATTAAATCAATCATTATCCGATATCTATCAATTATTTTTAATAAAGAAGAAACAATATATTGAATTAAAAAATGGACTTACCCATATTACTGATCCCTTTTTTAAAAACTGGTTTGGAGATAAATATAGTATTAGTGATATAATCAAAGAAGATAATAATGATGTTTTTTTGAAATTATATGGACCTTTTTCTGCATGGCATCATTGGTGTCCTGGTGGAATTGGCGAAGCAATAAGTAATACTGATAATATATTACAATTCAAGAATGCATCACCTGAAAATGCTGCTGCATCTCTAGCAATTGGTTTTAAATGTTTGGTCGAGACACTTGAAATAGTTGACGAACACTTTAATTTATTCAAAAGCGATATTATTAATGAATTTATAAATAATTATATTAAAGATTTGGGGCTTCAGACTATCGTGTGGAAGCCGGAAGCAGGTCTAATCCGCCTAAATGAAACAGAATTGCGGTTTTAAATCTATTTCTATTGCGGAAACCACAGGCTTTACTTTTAATTTT
>SCSX01000067.1 GCA_004297825.1 Spirochaetota bacterium | reverse complement strand
TTTAAAACCGCAATTCTGTTTCATTTAGGTGGATTAGACCTGTTTCCGGATTCCACACGATAGTCTGAAGCCCCAAAAATTTTAAAAACATTACGCGCAATTAATCGACCCTTCGTTTGTTTAGCAGGAAACAAAAGGAGGGTTTTTTAGTAAAACTAGGCCTATGAAAAAAGGATTCATAAATATATTATATCATACGCGCAACTATTTCGGCGCCGAAGTAGCCACGCGCGCTCTGGCATTCATTTCGATACCTGTGATGACGCGGCTCCTGACGCCAGAGGAATACGGAATCGTCAATGTTTTTAATTCGTACATCAGCATATTCGTCATTATCTTTACTTTTAACACATTCGCTGCAGTCAGCAGATATTACTACGAAAATAGTAATGATTTCACTTCGTTTTTTAGCACCAGCATCATGCTCTCGGCCATAACGATCCTCGTTTCCTCGGCGGCATTTCATCTATTGAATTATTTGATACCGGATTTGCTGAAAATGCCGCCCGAATTGTCCTATTATATCGTTCCATTCGTAATATTCACGGTAGCTACATCCTTCTACGATCAGGTTTACGCGCCGCAAAAACAGAGTAAAAAGATAGCTGCACGTATGACGGTACAAGCATATTCGAGTTTCGCACTCTCGATCGGAATAATACTGTTCCTCGACGAAAAGAAATACCTTGGACAAATATATGCATATCTGATTGTAGGAATTCTATTCCTGTTTTATTACATCTGGCAGCTTAAGCCTTATTTTAACGGGCAATTGAAGTCGGATCATATCCATTATATCGTGAGCAACGCCGTTGTATTGATACCCTATGCGCTCAGCAACCGGATACTGAATTATATCGATAGAATAATGATAAATACCAACCTGGGAGCGAGTGATGCTGGATTGTATAGCTTTGCGTATAATATAGGAATGTTATTAAATGTTTTCTTTATGGCGGTATTTCGTGCTTGGATACCATATTATTTCGAACTTATGGACGGTAAAGATTACAAAAAGCTTTTTGATAATACAAAACGCATATTTAAGCTGATAATAATTGCTGCATTATTCCTGATCTATTTCGGTAAGGAAATAGGGATGTTGCTCGCAAAACAAAACTACTATTCCGGACTTGGCATGATTCCGATCATTGTCGTTGGATATTTGTTCAACTCTCTTTTTTTTATTTACAGCTGGGGATTCGGTTATATCAAAAAGCCGATCTATATATCATTGATAGTGCTGGTCGCCGCCATCCTCAACATCGCTATAAATGCTGTTTTTATCCCGGTATACGGAGCCATCACCGCGGCATATGCTACAGTTGCGGCATATATGGTGATGGCGGTGTCAGCATGGTTTTTCACTCGAAGAATTCCGGATATATATTCACCGCCAGCCGGTTTTTTCCTTAAATGTATGGGGGCCTTGCTCCCATTTATATTACCATTGTATTTCTTAGATAAACTGAGTCTATCGCTATCTATATTGATTAAGTTCGCGCTGTTTACATTTTTCGCTATTATAGTCTTCTGGTCCGACCGTAAAGAAATATTCAAGTTTATTCAGAAGATCGCCGGACTGGTGACGTGGAGATAAATTTTCATGGCATTAATGGACCAAATTCCTTGAGAAATGCTCAGGTATGAATAAATGGAACATACTCGCTTCACCATAGAGATGATACGCGATGAGATGTTGCGTCTCGAGCGTAAACATGGTCTGCTGGATCATGAAATCAATGGGGTTAAAATCTGGCAGGCCCTACGGGTGCCGGTATTCCTTGAGATAGGGATTAAGACAGGATGCTACGAAGTCCCTCATACGATAAAGGATTCGGCGCTGGACAGGATCAAAGCAATCCGCAGCTTCGCACGAAGCATACTGTTCTACAATCCATATTGTGGAAAGGCTAAAATAGAGACGCTGGTGTTCGACCATGGCAGAAAAATTAAAATTGGCAGCGAGTTCGTGGATATTCATACAAAATACTTCGTTGACGATTTACTGAGCCAAGGCGGGGCGTTCGAAGTATACGAACGTCCATATATGAACCGACACTATGCTAAGGACGAAATATACAGAAAACACCTGGATATCATATTGATTATGACGACTCTGTTTGGAATATTCTTCCCAAGCGCAATTACAAAATCAGACCAGAATTTCCTGCTTGGATTACAAAATGAAATAAATTCTACGTTCAAAATACGCATCGATTTCCTGAAACTTTTTAGTAAAGAGATATCGCGGTTTAAAATAAAACATAAACTGCTCCGGGCACTGTTGAGAAAAAAAGGCGCACGTACGGTATACCTTGTGGTAGGTTATGGGGAGGCTCCACTAATAAAGGCCGCACGGGATTTGGGTATAACCTCCGTGGAAATCCAGCATGGGATATTCTCCGAATTCGCGCTCGGCTATCATTTTCCCTCCGTGTCGAAAAATTCGCTGGAATATTTTCCGGACAGGCTTTTAATATGGGATGATTTCTGGAGAGAGATGTGCGACCTGCCGCTGACCGATGATCGAATTATACCGTATGGTTTTCGCCACTTGCAGAAAACGAAAGACGGATTTCGGTATGTCAAAAAGAACGAAAACCAGATCATTGTGGTTTCCCAGGGGATTGCGGGACCGAAGATGTCGGATTTCATCTTGCAAAATGTTCAAGATTTAAAAGATTACACTATAGTCTATAAACTTCATCCGGGTGAATACGATAGATGGCGACAGTATGACAGCTTGGTCAGACTATCTGAGTACGTAAACGTAAAAGTCATCGACAATAACGCACTCCCCCTTTACCAACTCCTCGCGGAATCGCGGTATCTGATCGGATTATCGTCCACGGTTATATTCGAGGCACTGAACTTTGACTGCACCATTTTGTTGATCGATCTGCCGGGAATAGAACATATGAAAAAGTTTATCGAGGTCGGGAAAGCGGTGAAAATCAAGTCAGATAAAAGAATAATCGAGTATTTGAAATAACCTACAGGCACGGAAGAGTCTGTCTGCTCATTGTTTCAAGATATTAATAAATTGATCAATGCGGCGACGTTGCTTTCGATGCTGTGGAGGTCGTATGCGTAAGAAAAGGCCCGATTCGATTTACGGTGGTACATTCTGCTGTCAGTAAGTAATTTTGTAAAATAAGAATAAATCAATTTCATGCTCCCTTCACAATAATACCCCGCCTCGTAATTATTTAACAATTCCCCATAATTCAATTTATATGAAAGCACCGGCAGCCCCGTCGCCGTGGCCTCTAACACAGTCATGGGCCAATCCCCCTCGAAGGACGAGGTGATGCAGAAGACTCTGCTCTTCGCGAGCAGCGTGTAGACATCGTCGTATTTGACGAATTCGAAGAATGTCACGTTTCTGATTCCGCGGGCCCTTTTTCGTACTTCTTCGAAATAAACCTCGTGCCCGGCCACTTTCGAGCAAATCATGCAAAAGCGAAACTTTGGGTTCGCCGCGGCAAGATCAAGGAAGACCTCCGGATTTTTCCATTGTTCACAACGCGCAATCCAGATGCAGTCGTAGTCTTTATTCCGAGACTTCCTGACTTTGCCGATATCCAACCCTTTCTTGAGAATGGCGACGCATGCGGAAGGTTGCTCCTTTTTCACATTATCCCGCTCCAATTCGTTTTGCGCGATAATAAGGTTTGTGAATTTTAATAGCAAAAAGAAGAGAGTACATTTACTGCGGTTTTTTTGGTACCTCCCCTCGCTCTCAACATCGTGCGCCAGCATGAACACGAACTTTATCCCGAACAACCGGCAATATACCGCGAACAGGCACGACTCCAGGGTAAGCCCCCTCTGGATAATCACATCCGGCTTCAGTCTTCTTATCGCCCGGTGATACTTGAGCACCTTCACCGGCATCGAATCGGACTCATTGAAGGTCTTCACGAGTGAAAATTTGTCCGCATCGTCAAAGTCAATGACAGGGTAATTCGGGATCAGCGAGAACGTGGCGATATCCTTATGATTCGCGAGTTCCCGCGCGATCATGAAAAGCTGGACGTTCGCCCCGCCGAATGTCCTTGTGGAGTTCCTGTCGAAAAGCGCCTCGGAATCCTTGGGGAATATGATCGCAATTTTCACTGGTACCCGTCCGTGGTCAAATCAAGATTATTCTTGATTTAGTTTACCCTGGGGGCGAAATTGTCAAACAGAATACTCGTTTCGGACCGTCGTGGTATCGGACGAACACTAATCCCGGTGCGGTGAAAGAATATGCTGGAAGGGCTCGCAGGAAGGTTCAATTTATCGGCTTTGAAAAAACCGATCCTCTACATCCTCGCCCTCGACCTGGCGATCTACCTCGTGGGCGTCACCTGGGGGCTTCCCAACGTCGAGGACTGGCTCACCGATTCACTCGCGCCGTACCACCCGCTTATCGGGCTGTCCAAGGCGTTTTCCTTCGGGTATTTCAACAAGTACCCGGTCGTCCACCAGCTCATCCTCGCGGTGCTGAACCTCCCGGTGGTTATCGGCGCATTCATCGCGCACATCTCGCCGGACGGGTTCCGGCTTTACGAGTTCCTCTCCTACGCGAGGTCCGCGGAGTTCGCGACCTGGCTCATTCTCATAGACAGGCTGGTATCGGTCACCATGGGCCTTCTCACGGTGTACTTCCTTTACCTAGGGGCGCGCGAGCTTTTCAGCGAGCGGGCGGCGCTTATCGGTGCGCTTCTCGCCTCGTTCAATATTTCGCTCAACTATTACGCGCACGTCGCCAAGGTCGAGGTGCCATACGTGTTCTGGGCGGTGGTGTCGCTCTACTTCCTGATACGCATCGTGAAATACGACGGCCTGCGCGATTACGTCTGGTGTGTCGTCGCCGCGAGCCTTTCGCACGGGTCAAAGGACCAGGGGTACGCGATCTTCGTCCTGCCCTTCGTGCTCTTCATGGTGGTTTACCAGGTCGTTGCGAGGTCCGATAAAGCCCTGTCCATCAGGGACGTCCTCCTCCGTAAAAAATTGTGGATCGGCGCGGGGGCGCTCGTGGTGAGCTCGCTCCTGGCGCAGAGCGTCCTCTTCAATCCCGACGGCTTCGTCGCGCGGTTCGAGCACCTCACGAAAGAGGGCGGGGTGCGGAACATCCAGTATTCGTACGCGATCGACGGTATCTACGCCCTGTGGCGCGACTCGATCAAGTTCATGATGCTCGACGCGATGACGGTGCCGCTGTTCGTGCTGTCGGTGGCGGGGATGGGGCTGGTCGCGTATCGGTACAGGAAGGACGGGCGCGAACTGTTTCTCAAGCTGTTCTATCTGTTCCCGGCACTCTCGTACTCGATATTTTTCGTGCAGGTTATACGCCAGAGCTCGGTCCGCTACTCGCTTCCCACCAGCCTGTTTATAACCGTCTTCGCGGGGTTTGCCGCGGATTACCTTCTCGAGAAAACCGCGGGCCTCGGGAAAAAAGCGGTATCGGTCATGCTGGTCCTTGTCGGCGCGTTCGCGCTGTACGAGGGGCTTTCGGTCAACGCCACGATGCTCGGAGACGTGCGCTACGACGCGGAGGCGTGGATGAACACGCACATGACGAAAGGCGCCGTCATCGAGTACTACTCGTATCTCCAGTATCTGCCGCGGTTTCCCGGGGGAAGCCGCTCGTACCGGGTGAAAAATGATGTGGGCGATATCGAGAAGCGCAGGCCCGACTACCTCGTGCTCACTTCCAAATATTACCAGCGCTTCTTGAGAAAGCCCGAGCTGGATACGGGGAGGATGACGACCATCCGCATGGAGCGCGACAGCAAATCGGGCATGCCGGAATTCCTTGACGACCTTTTCGCCGACCGGCTGAACTACCGGTTGGAAAAGCGCTTCGACCTGGACGTGCCCTTTTTCCGCGTCCCCGCGGCCCAGAAGATCTCGCCGGACCATATTCTCGTATACAGGCGCCTGGGGGCGGAAAAGAAGTAAAGCGTGCATTTCCGGCGCTGCCGCCGTATCGGCGGGGCGGGCTATCGTTAAACGTCCAGATGGAGAAAGCTTTATGAAATTGTTAAAATATATCGGAATATTCGCGGCCGTTGTCGTGGGTCTGCTGGCGCTCCTCACAGGCTACGCCGCCGTAAAAAATTCGATTCTTTCCTCGAAGTGGCGCGCGGCGCTCCCCGTCAATGGGAAACTCGTCGACGCGGGGACGACGAAACTCTGCATCATCGAAAAAGGCACCGCGAGCCCGGCGGTGATAATCGAGACCGGCCTGGGATCGACCGCCGCGGAATGGGCGGGGGTGCAGGACGCGCTTTCGAAGCGCGCGCGTGTGATTCTGTACGAACGTGCCGGGTACGGGCACAGCGGCGACGCGCAGGGCGCGCGCGCGCCCGAGGCGATCGTGAATGAGCTGAAGTTCGCGCTCGAAAAGGAGGGGATCACGCCCCCGTACGTGATCGTGGGGCACGATATCGGCGCGCTGTACGCGGAGTATTTCGCGCGCACGGATCCCTTCGCGGTGGTGGGCGTGGTGCTCGTCGATCCGCTCCCCCTGAATTTCGAGCGCTTTAAAAAAGAGCTTGATCCCGGGGTCTACAACAATTTCATCGACAGGACTCCCGGGCTCCAGATGGGACGCGCGTTCGCGGCCATGGGCGCCATGCGCGCGCTCTCGATCGTGCCCTACCGGACGTATCCTTCCGTCATAAAACAGGACCTGGTCGAGGCCTGGTCCCAGTCGCGCTTCTACGAGACGATGGTTTCGGAATACCGCAAGGGCTTCCGGGAGGGGAGCGCGAAGCTGGCCGAGGCGGGCCCCTTTCCCAAAATCCCGCTCGTCGTCATCGAGCACTCGCCCAAACTCTACCACGACGACATGATGTTCTGGGGCGTACCGGTCGACCAGGCGCGCAAGATCGAAACGATCACGCGCGACGCGTACGACCGGTACCTCAAGCTCTCGCCGCGCGCAGAACGGATCGTGTCGGCGAAGAGCATGAAAAACATCCATTTCGACGAGCCCGAACTTCTGGTCAGGATCGTGGACGAGATGGTCCAGCGATTCAGGTAGGATGAACGTGCTGGAATTCGGTTCGCGTGCCTACCGGCTGGTCCTCGCCTGCATCATCCTCGCGGGGACGCTGTACGCCGCGCTCTATTTCAATTATTTCCAGACGCCCTCCGAGGATTATATCGGCAACTTTCGCCCTCGCATCGCCGAGTACATGGCGGGCGACTTTCCCGGGAAGAACTTCAAGATCCTGCCGATCTACCCGCTCCTGGTCGCACTGGGCGCGAAGATCAACCCGCTGCCCGCGCATGACGTCATCTATCTCACGGCGATGATACTGAACCTGTTATTGTACGTTCCCTTCCTGCTGGTCGCGCACGCCGTGTTCAAGAGATTCCTCTCGCCGCGCATGACGCTCGCCGCGCTCGCGTACCTTGTCATGAACGTGTACTCGGTCTTCACGGCGGTGAACGCGGAGCTTGAGATGGCACTCGCGCTCCTCACCGCGGGGACGGTGCTTCTCGCGCTCAGGGGATCGCCGGCATCCTACGCGGGGGCCTTTCTCGCGTCGGCGGTGAAATGGGATTCCGTGTTCGCCATCCCGGCGGCGATGTACCGCGATTTTTTCGAAAACCGGCGCCGGTTACGCGCCATCCTGCTCGGCCTGTGCGCGGTTTCGGGCGTGGCCGCCTGGTTCGCGCTCAGCCTTGTCAACTCCGGGGAATACGGTAATCCGTACGTGAAGGAAATCGCGCAGCGGGGCCCGGCGACCTATCGCTACATCGTCGACTGTTTCCTGATCCTCGCCGGCTTCGTCCCGTGGATGGCGACGGGCGCGTATTTCTCGGGCTCGACCATCGTGAAGGCGGCTTATTACCCTGTCGTCGTCGCGTTCACCCTGTTCACGGTCGTATCGGCGATATGGGGCGTCGCGGTCATCGCGAGGAACCGGCTCAGGGAAAACGCGCCGCTCCTCATCTTCTTCGCCGGCTACCTCGCCATCCACATGATCTACCAGAACACCAAGGAGCGCTATGTCACCCCCATTCTTTGGCTGCTTGTGCTTTTCATGTTTTACGGCATCGAAAACGGGCTTGCACCCTGGATTAAAAGAATGTTCATCAGGCGCGCCACGGCATTCAGGGCCCTCGCAATCGCGGCATGTCTCATAACGGCCCTTGCGATGGGAAGGGGGCTGGTACTTGTCCCGGGGCTGGGCCTCCCGCTCACGGTCGCCGCGTGCTGTTTCGTCGCGCTCTGGGCCGTTATCATCGTTAAATTCGGGGGGTCCGATACGACCCGCGCTCGGGCGTTCCTGTTCTGTACGGCCGCCGCGGCGGCGCTCCTGGCGGTCTCGTTCGGGGTCAACGCCATGGATCATTACGGATGGAAGCGCGTCGAGTTCCGGAAGGCCGCCGAGTGGTTCTCCGCGCACGCGCGCCCCGGCGATCGCATGCTCATCGCCGAAACGGTGGTGTCGCGCTATTACTCCGACATGGACGAATCCCGTTTCCTGGGATCGCTGCGGCTCAGGAGCCTGAAGCTCGACGACCTGGTATCCGAGCTCGCGGAAAAAAAGGTCACGTACGTGTTCGTGGACGATTTTTACGTCCGCAGGCTCCAATACGGGGATAAAAACGCGATTGACAGGAAGGCCCACCTCTTTAAAGAAATACGCGATCGGGGGGAATCGACCGGGCATTTCCGGCAGGTTGAAAAATTCGAGACCAGGGGCGGCATCGTGAGCGGGGTCTACGAATTTATTCCTTGATTTTCAAAATGCGTCCGCGCATAGTCTGTCTATCTGACCTAAACTCCATTCACGGGAACCGATAATGGCAAGAAAAGCACGCACGAAGCTCATAGTAATAGTCCCGGCCTACAACGAGGCCGAACGCATCGAGGCAACCATCAAGGCGCTCAAGACCGTCCGGGCGCCTTTCGCGAAAATGGGCGTCGACCACCTGGTCTACGTGATCGACGACGGCTCTTCCGACGATACGGGCAAGCTCGCACAGGCCGCGGGCGCGGACAAAGTGGTGCGCCACAAGATCAACCGGGGACTGGGGGCGGCGATACGCACCGGTCTCGGAAGCGCGCGCAAGGACGGCGCAGACATCGTCGTCAAGTTCGACGCCGATCTCCAGCACGACCCCAACGACATCTTCCCCATGATACAGCCTATCCAGGACGACGAGGCCGACGTGGTGTACGGCAACCGCTTCGAAAAAATCGCCTACAAGATGCCGTTCGTGCGCCGGATCGGGAACATCATGTTCACCGGGCTCATGCGCTTTCTCACCGGGTGGCCTCTTAAAGACAGCCAGCCGGGCATATTCGCGGTCAACAAGGACTACCTGGAAAACTTTTACCTGCCCGGCAATTACAACTACACGCAGCAGGTGCTCCTGGACGCCTACCACCGTGGATTGCGTTTCGCCCACGTCTCGGTCTCCTTCCAGAGGCGCATTACCGGTAAATCTTTCGTATCGCTCAAGTACCCCTTCAAGGTCTCGCGGCAGATACTCATGGTCCTGGTGTCCGTGGAACCCATGAAGATATTCGGGTCAATAGGACTCCTGTTTTTAGCGCCCGCATTTTTGCTTTTCGCGACTGAACTTGCGCTATATTTCATGGGACTGGACGACAAGCCGGTGGTGCACGTGAACCTGCTGCTGGGCCTCTCGGTATTCGGCCTGCAGACCTTTTTCTTCGGGCTCATCGCCGAGCTCATCGTCAAGACGCGCAAACAGTAAACGGTCATTTCCCCTGCGAAAGGGCCGTCTCGCATTGAATAATAAAGCGCTTCAACGCGCCGGATGCACATATTGGCAGAGGTACTATGCGTGAAAAAATGATCAAATCGTCATTGCTGCTGTCCATGTTCAACCGGTTCGACTTTTTAATCAGGGTGATGTATTCCCGCGTGCCGTTTCTCCGTGACGCTATTCGTGCCATCCTATTCAATAAACTATACGCGCGCAGCGGAAATTACTGCTACGCGATGCACTGCCGCATCGTCGCTGCGCTGAAGCGCGCGCGGATACCAATCAAGAATTCCGTAGTCCTGGAGATCGGTCCGGGCACGTCGCTGATCATGGGCATCGGCTTCCTGCTTAAATCGGCTAGAAAAATCATACTGGTCGACAAGTATCCTCGCTGGGACAGGACCAATATCAGCGAGGATATCGAGTACCTCAAGGAGAAGGTGAAGAAGGACGCGATGCGGTTTTTCGAGTCGGATTTCAGGCCCAGGGCAGACAGGTTTTTTTACGCGCCTAATTCCGTGGAAGACATGAAGGACGTTCCGGACGGCTCGGTCGATATCATAGTGAGCGCAGGCGTGCTCGAGCACGTGACCGACATGGATACCGCCTTCAGGGAGATGAACAGGATTTTAAAACCGCGGGGGGTCATGTATCATTACATTTCCCTGGCCGATCACTATAATTTCGACAAGCCCTTCAAGTTTCTGAAATATTCGGACCGGGTATGGAATACGCTGCTCACGAAGGAGGGATATTCCTTCACGAACAGGCTCAGGTCGGATGATTACATGGATTTTGCGGGCAGGTACGGGTTTAAATTGCTTGATGTCGAAAGGGGGACGGGACTCAATCTGGATTCCTGTAAACTCCACAAGAAGTTCGCGGAAAAAAACCGGGAAGACCTTGAGACGATCAATCTCTACGCCCTGTTCCGCAAAACCTAGGCCGGCCGCGCAGGCCGTCATTATTTCGACGCAGCGCCTTTAAAACGCGTTAAATGCCCGAGTTCAAGGTGAATTACCCGGTAAAGATGGCAATAAATCAATCGCTTGTCTTCTGGAATTTGAAACCTCAATGTAGGGCATTTCATTCGCGCATGGCCATATCGAATATTAAACGACTGCAATTATTCAAATAAAATAACCCCATGAAAGATACTACAACGAACCACGCACCAGAATCCGCGGACGAAATAATCCGCGAAAGGAGGAAGCGGATTCTCAATCCCCGGACCGTAGTGTTTTTCGCACTGTCCGCGGGGCTCGTTTACTTTCTGCTCCGGCGCATCGACCTGGGAGAGACCGCGCGGACCTTCCGCGATGCCGATTACCGGCTCCTTGGCCTTGCCTGCGTTATATACGTGTTTTCGAACCTGTTCAAGTCGATCCGCTTCGCCGTTTTGCTCAAAGATCTCGAGGTTCCGCAATTCAAGCTCTTCGCGATCACGAGCTACCATAATTTCTTCAACCAGATACTCCCCGCGAGGACGGGCGAGCTCACCTTCGTGTACTATTTGAAGAAATTGGCGGGGGCCGATATTTCCCGCGGGCTGCACGCGCTCCTGGTCACCCGCATATTCGATTTTATCATCGTCGCCGCATTCTTCGTATGCTCGATAATCATCCATTACGGAAGGCAGACCTCAGTAGCCCTGCTTGCGGTCGGGATCGGATTTCTCGCGTTATCCATCGTTTCCCTGTTCTACCTCAAATGGATCGTCATACTTTCGCGCTCCGTCTTTGAACGCACGATGGCCGTGCTTCGCCTGCGCGAAAAATCGATCGTGAAAAAGGTTCTGGCGAAGGTGATCGAGGTGGAAGATGAGTTCTCCGGCTTCGACACGAAACGTTTCATCCCGGGACTCGCCTTTACGAGCCTGCTGGTGTGGGGCGCGCTGTATTCAATGTCCTTCGTGACGATCCACGCCTTCGGCGTCGATATTAACTTCATGCAATCGGTTGCGGGCGCGACGGGCGCGGTGCTCACCAACGTGCTCCCCATAAACAGCTTCGGGAGCTTCGGAACGCTCGAGGTGGGCTGGACCGGCGGCTTCATGCTCGTGGGCATGGGCGAACAGGACGCGATCACCACCGGGTTCGGAAACCACATACTCAATTTCGTCGCCGCGGCGGCGATCGCGATTGCAGGCGCAATCGTGCTGAAGGTAAAAAATCGTAAATAAGCTTTAGGGACTCGCGTAACAAGCCATGTTTGCGCGGGCGCATAAATGAAGAGAATGCATGTATTTTCACGGGATAGCACTACACCGGTGTACACCCCTTCAATGGAGGCCTCATGATCTCGAAAAAAGCTCAGGAAGTGACTCCCTTCATCGTCATGGACGTCATGGCGCGGGCGGAGGAGCTTGAGCGCAGGGGGGAGCATGTCATCCATCTCGAGGTGGGCGAGCCCGATTTCGACACGCCCGAGGTGATCCGCGAGGCGGCCATCGAGGCGATCAGGTCGGGCAAGACGCACTATACCCACGCAATGGGGCTCATCGAGCTCCGCGAGGCGATATGCGCGCATTACCACGACGAGTACAATGTTCGCGTGACTCCCGACCAGGTGCTCGTCACCTCCGGGACATCTCCGGCGTTCCTGTTCATGATGCTTTCCATTCTCGAGTCGGGCGACGAGGTGATCACCTCCAACCCGCGCTACGCGTGCTACCCGAACTTCATAAACTCCGTGAACGGGAAGATCGTCGAGGTGCGGACCTATCCCGAGGACGGCTTCCAGTACCGGCCCGACGAGATCCGGAAGGTGCTTTCACCGCGCACCAGGGGCATTATCGTGAACTCGCCCTGCAATCCCACCGGCATCGTGATGACCGATAAAAACCTTGAGGACATCGCGCAGTTTGGCGATCAATATATTATTTCGGACGAGATATATCACGGGCTGGTCTACGAGGGGCGCGCCCGCTCCATCCTCGAATTTACAGATAAGGCCTTCGTGGTGAACGGATTCTCGAAGCTCTTCGCGATGACCGGATGGAGGTTGGGCTACCTGATCTTCCCCCGCGAGTTTTCCACGGCCATGCAGCGCATCCACCAGAACTTCATGATCTCGGCGAACAGCTTCGTGCAGTGGGCGTGCATCGACGCATACCGGCAAGCGGTACCCGAGATCAAATCGATGATCGGCATTTACAACGAGCGGCGGCGCTACATGATCGACCGTCTTCGTGCAATCGGATTCAGGATCCACGTCGAGCCCACGGGCGCGTTTTACGTGTTTGCGGACGGGCGTCACCTGTTCGAAGATTCCTACAAGACCGCCTTCAGCATTGTGGAAAAGGCCAAGGTAGGCGTCACACCGGGCGTCGATTTCGGCTCGGGCGGGGAGGGATTCCTCCGCTTTTCGTACGCGAATTCGGTTGAAAATATCAAGGAAGGACTGGACCGGGTGGAGCGGTACTTTAAGGGCTGAAAATACTTTACGACGTGCTTGATCCGCGTTCATCCGTGCCAATCCGTGGCTCATGCCTATCTTTTTAGCCACGGATTTTCGCGGATAGGCCTTCGAAGTAAGGAGTCCGATATCCCCGCCAATGTTGTCTTTGCAATCGGAAATTGTTATAATACCATCACAACGGCATATCCGCTCAAGAGGGGTCGCGATGAAAGTATTTTATGACAAACAGACCGATTCAGTGTATATACAATTCGATGAGCGGCGACCCGAAGGCGTCGTGGAGGTTAAAGAAGGAGTGAACGTCGATGTACTTCCCGGGGGAAGGATCGGCGGAATAGAAATACTAGGGGCCTCCGGCAAGATGGACATAAGGACCATCCTCACCTATACGATAGACGAAGACGCGCTCGCTTCGATTCGCTAGAACATCTTCCTGAACTCCTCCGCGGGCACCTTCCCCTCGATCACTTTCTGCGCGAGCTTGACGGCCTCGGCGTCCCCCAGGACGATTGCGCCCAGCGGGTTGCTTAAATCGACGCAGAGCTTGCGGTAGATGCCTTCGCCACGGGAAACCAACACGTCGCACGACTGGTTGTTGAAATCGCCAGCCGAGAAGAGGTCGATGCCGGTGATCTTGAGCACGTTCGCCATGACGGCCCCCTCGAAGGCGGTATCGACGCCCGCCATGTTGAGTCCGGCGACGCGTCCCTGCTCACGCGCGACGGGCCATATCCCGTATACCCTGCCGCGATGCTCCACAGGGTCGCCGGCGGCATAGATGTCCGGTATCGAGGTGCGAAGCCGGTCGTCCACGATGATCCCGTTGCCGGTCGCGATCCCGGCCCTCTGCGCGAGCTCGATGTTGCAGCGTATGCCCGCGGAGACGAGCACGAGACCCGCGTGAATCTCGTTCCCGGATTTCAATACCAGTTTCTCGACGCGCCCCTCACCCTGGATAGAGCTCACGTTGTCGCCCAGTACGAAGGAAAGCCCCTTGGATTCGAGCATGCCCCTTAATATGCGTCCCCCCGTTTCGTCGAGCTGGCGGGGAAGCAGCCACTCGAATAACTCTATCACGGTGACGCTCTTACCGAGCCTGCTCAGGCTGTGCGCGGCTTCGAGCCCCAAGAGCCCCCCGCCTATGACCGCGACCCT
The DNA here is from genome assembly GCA_004297825.1 of Spirochaetota bacterium. Taxonomy (NCBI): domain Bacteria; kingdom Pseudomonadati; phylum Spirochaetota; species Spirochaetota bacterium. Next base: position 29,601 of record SCSX01000067.1, on the reverse strand, counting down.
GTCGACGCCCTTCGCGTATTCCAGGATGCGCTCAGTGTCGCGAATGCCCCGGAGGGAGAACACGCCTTCCAGCGCGGCGCCCGGTATGGGCGGGACGAAGGCGCGCGCGCCCGTCGCGACGAGGAGCCTGTCCCAGGACCGGCGCACACCCCTGTCGTCCAGCACGGCTTTCTCGGCGGGAAGAATATCGGACACCCGCGTCCCGAGCACGATCTCTATCCCGTTTTTTTCGTAGAAGTCGGGTTTGTAGATGTAGAGCTTTTCAGGGGCGATCTCCCCGGCGAGGTATTCGATCACGCGGGGGCGGTAGTAGTACAGGTGCGGCGATTCCGAAACCAGGGTGATGGAGGCCCCGGGGTCGGACTTGCGGATTGCGAGGGCTGCCTCCGTCCCGGCCACGCCGTTTCCGATTATTACATGCTTCATGGGGCCCCTCCAAAGGTAGACGATTCGCCGCCCATGCGGATAACGGTTTCGCTGAATGCGACCGGTTCGCGGACCGCGCCCCGTCGACGGGAACGCTATGGAACGGGCGCGGTTCCATCAATCCATTTTTTATCTGAAACCGGAACAGCAAATTAAAAAGTGAACCAGGGCGGTCGATCCCGGGTCTCATTGTTAATTTAAGAGAGGAGAAGCGCATATGAAATCGCGATTGTTGTATGTAATGACGGTACTCGCGGTGCTCGCGTTCGCCGGCAGCCTTTACGCCGAGCCGGGACAGGGCGGAAGGTTCGGGGGCGGGAAGGGAGACGCGCGTTACTGCGAGGACGGCCGCGGCATGGGTCCGCGCGACGGCATGGGCATGGGGCCGGGAGAAGGCAGGGGTATGGGACCGCGGCATTTCTTCGGGGATCCGGCGTACATTAAAGAACAGCTCGGTCTTTCGGACGACCAGGTTAACAAGATTGACGCCATCAACACGGAGCACAGGAAGCAGATGCTCACTATCCGCGAACAGCTCGAGCCCAGGCGCATAAGGCTGGAAAAGATGCTGCTTGAGGAGAACGTGGATCTCTCGCAGGTACGCGCGGTATTGAAGGAGATCGCCGACCTGCAGGTCGAGCTTCGCCTCCTTCGCATCAAGCACCATATCGCTATCGAAAAGGTGCTCACCGCCGACCAGCGCGCCAAACTTCGCGCGGAGCGTGAAGCGATGAGGATGCATCATCCGCCCGATCGCGATGACAATTGAGCGCTTGACGGGGGGAACGAATCGGTGCACGGTATGACGCATGACTGAAAATGAGTTCGCGCGCATAGTTACGGATACAAAGCGGGTGGTGCTCTCTGCCGTGGAGAGGCACCTCCCGCCGCGTTTCCATCACGCGATCGACGATGTGGTGCAGGAAACCTACCTGCGCGCGTACACGCGGCTCGTGCGCGGCGCGTTCAGGGGCGATGCGCAGATAGGCACATGGCTTTACGAGATCGCGAAGAACGAGTCGCTGCGCATGGGCGGGCGGCTCGCCCGCGAGGAGGAGAAATCGCGCCGTGCGGGGATCGCCCTTGCCGGGCGCGTGACCGAAATGGAGCGCGCCGAGGAGAAAATTGCCCTTGAGGAATTCGCGGCGCAGATACGCGCACTCCCCGAGAAGTACCGAACCGTGATGGAGCTGGCCGCGGCGGGATGCGGGGAGCGAGAAATAAGTGAGAGGCTGGGTATCAGGGCGGGGACGGTGAAGTCGCGCATGTCGCGCGGGAGGGAGCTCCTGGCGCGCATGGGCATGGGGGGAGGTTCGTGAAATGAAAGAGAAAGACAGCGAGGCGCTGTTCGCCCGGGAAATCCGGAAGCGCGGTGAAAGCGAGGCCTGGAGCGCCGATATAGCGCGCGCGGTGCTCGTGCGCAGGAGGAAAAGGTTCGTTATCGAGGGGGCATCGGGCGTAACAGGTCTCGCGGCGGCCGTTCTCGTCGTCGCGCTCGCGGCCGGGTTGTTCGATTCACCGGCGCCGATGCAGAATTCCGTGAGCGGACTTATCGCCGCCCAGGTCGAGGGCACCTATGCGGAGGTTTTTACCAGGGTTCAGGTTGCGGGGAAAAGCGAATCCGCGACCACCGAGGATCTGGGTGGATACGATTCCATGGACGAAATGATCGACGTTACGCTTGCGATGCGGTGAATGGGGGACGTGGCGTCGTCGCGTTGTCGTAGAGACGTCCCGGCGGGACGTCTCTACGACAACGCGACGGTTCCCATGGTCTACAAATCGAATTCCCTCGTGAATGCGCCGCCCACCTTGGGATTCTTCTCGACGCTTCCCACGATGTATTCCGCCGGCGAGTACCCGGCGCAGTTCCCCACCCAGAGTGAGAAGGTGTGCCGGTAGCCCGCGTACTTAAGGCCCGCGTTGTACGCCATGTACTTGAACCCGAAGCCGTACAGGTTCGCGATGAGCTCGCCGCACACGGATATCCTGTCCGTCACGTACGCTTCGAAAAATCCGCCGCACCCCGCCGACTGGTCGTACTGGCTGTCGAAATTATAAAAGTTCGTGTTCCAGGCATACGTGGGGACCACGCCCACGCTCACGCGGTTACTGAAAAGATGCAACTGGATGATTACCTGCGCATAGCCCGAAGGCTGGTCCGCGCTTTGCAGCACGTCCTGCGAATCCTCCTTATAGCCGCCGCCCGCGAGAATCGCCAGCGAGAAGGGCGCGCCCTTGGGCTTCCTGTCGTCAAGGATGTTGATCTTCGTGGTGCCCACGATGTCCATGTTCTTGAACGAGCGCGCGGCATAGACGTCCCACCAGTCGGTGATCCCGTAGCCGAGCGTGATGTTGACGTTGGTGGTGTGCTTGATCGGGTCGAAATAGCGGTGACCCACGTCGAGAAGCAAAATACCCGAGCCCGCCGTCTCGCCCGTAGGCAGGAAGAAGATATTGTTCACGACGCCGCCGGCGAATGCCGGGCCGGCGGGCAGGATGCAGAGCGCTGCAAGGATCAGCTTTTTCATAGTGGGTATACTCTCCTTAGAAATCGCCCCTGCGGTGGCAATTGAAGCATGAAGGCGTCGACCGGAACATGTTCTTCGTCTTGTGTATATGCGGTTCGGAGAGCACGGCCTCGCGCTTGATCTTGTCCTTCATCTTGTCGGGGGACAGGGGTCCGATACTCAAGTCATGGCAGTCACCGCACGCCACCACGGTATTATGCACCCCCTGCAGGCGGTCGCCGTGACAGTGGGCGCATGTCTCTGTAAACGAATCCAGCTTCTGCGCCGATGAACAGGTAAAGAGGACACATGCGAGGGTGCAGGACAGGAGGAGTGCCGGAATCAGGAATGTTCGTTTGTTCATGTTTTTAATCACCACAACCGGCACCTCCTGGAATACCGTGACACCTGTTACAGCTTTTTCCGACGAAGGGGTGGGTCGCGTCTGCCGGATTCGTGGCACCCATCAGGCTCCCCCCATGGCAATAAGCGTCTTGGCAGGTCAGGAGCGAATTGCATACGTCGGCGCCGTGTGGCTTCCCGTCGATTTTCTGGGTGTGTGCGGAGATTATCTCGCAATTCGCGCCATCGGCGGTCGGCATGAAGTGGCAGGAATCGCACGCGGGCGACTTCAGGTAGCCGTTAAGCCCGGCCAGGGTGTTTCCGTGACAGGTGACGGTGTCTCCGCAGGAGGTCACGAAAGAGGCGGCAGTGCAGAGGTCCTTGTAATGCCTTTGGCCAAACGCGCTCTTAGTATGCAGTGCCAGTATCTCCCAGTACGGCCCATGGCACCGGTAGCAGGAGGGCGCGCCCGTGTTCCCGCCTTTGAGGTCGCTCGCGTGGCAATTGGCCTCGGTGCAATATCCGGCGGGGACTATGTTATGAGCCCCGTGACAGGTACCGGCCACGTCCCTCGCATGAATTCCGCTGCAGAGATTGTCCGGAGTGTCCACCGATGCCGGGTTGACACAGGTGAGCAATGCGGCGAGAGAAGCCGTCGCGATCGCGGCCGGGAATGGTTTCATCGCGAGCCTCCTGGGAGAAGGGACGAACGATATTACAGCATTCAGCCGACATAAGGTCAATCGAAAATTAATATCGAACCAGGGCCCGGTTCGTGAAATGGCGCGTGGGGTGCGTATCGTAGGGGCGCGATTAATCGCGCCCCTACGATACGCACCCCACGTTGCACCCCACCAATACCCATGCGAAACCGTACGTCGAATCAGTCCATACGCGAGCAAACACGGGCGTCGATATACGATTGCCCCGTGGGTTCGCACGAATATGAATAATCCGCATTTGGCGGAATCATGCCGCGTCTCAACGTCGCACGCGCCCGGGGAACACGGACATGCACGAACCCGGTGAATCCAGTCCACAAATCCTGTCCGAATGCCCCGAAAATAAAAGCGGCGGCATGTCCCCATGCGGCCGTCGATTGGAATAATGTGGCATATTCTCCCGAAACGAAGGCGCGCAAACGTTTGCGCGCCTTCGTTTCGGGCGGTTCTGGATTACGGAATTTCCACCCGCGCCCCGCCGCTTATGGCGTCGATATTCGTAGCGCTTTCATAATAAAGCTCTGTATCCGGATCACGCTTGGCCGGGTCATCTTCGTCCCAGTGAATTTTCCCTACCCGGAAAAAATAAACTCCGGTATACGTCAATGTGGAAACATTGACAGAATACGTACCGGTCGTTCCAATACCGAGCGCGCCGGGTGTAGCGAAAATCATGCCCGGAATTCCGGGCGATCCCAAATCATATTTCGCGGCGACTGTTGCATACCCCGAATACTCATCATCCGGATCCGTGGTCATGTAAATCTCCCAACCTGCGAAATCGTCACTGGTATCCGATTCATCCCAGGCGATATCCACGAATCCCCCGCTGTAACTCGCCTCTATCGTAAAACTCGACCTGTTCATGATCGCGCCCTCTATGGCGTCGACCACATAGGAGCACCCTGACATCCAGACCGCGAAGCCTGCGATAAGGAGGGGGAGCGTCCTGGTAAAAATCGTTCGTGTTTTCATGTTCATTCCTCCTTATTAAAAGCTCACGTAGAAACTGCCTTCGATCATGAACTTGTCGGCAATTTCAACGAGTTTGCGAAGCTCGGGGGCATAGTTATATGCGCCCTTGATCTCGGCGCCCACGACGGGCGATGAGAAATTCAACGACGCGAATCCGCCCATCAAATCATAGCCGGATCCCCGCTCCCTGTGCACCGGTATGGCGACGTCCCAGAGCGAGCTCACGCCCACTGCCAGGATCAGGTCCCGTCCCTCGCGGTCGGCGCGTTTGCCCAGGAAGTTGTATCCTATGGACGCGTACCATTCGCGCATCAGCGCGAAAGCGACCTCCTCGTTTGTGCGTTTGGAGATAAGCTTCTCCGTAGGCCTCTGCAGCTCGACGTAACCCGATAGGAATATGTGGCCGAACAGGTTCTCGGTCAAGAGGAAGGAGAGCGTATCGAGCGCGGCCTGCTCTTTCAGGCTGTCGTCCATGACCGAGCTCTTGCCGGCTGCGCTTTTCACCCATACCGCGTCAAAGGGCTCGTCGTTGTAGAGATTGAGCCGCTTGAAGGTGACGGTGAACACGGGTACGTAAGGCGATATTTTAACGAAGGAGCCCACAAGAGAATTCACCTTCACGCCCACGGCGATCGCTTCAAGCTTGTCCTTCGTCGTGGTCGCGTTCAGGTTGAGGAACGAGAGCAGATTGGATGCCACGAAATAGCGGAGAGAATGGTCCGTTGAGTTCGTGTAGTCCATGGTGCCGTCGTCGTTTGGCTCTATCTGGTTATTGATGATGACCCCGGCATGAATGAAGAAATAGGGCCGATACAGGAGCGACGCGGCGAAGATATCGTCGAAGAACTGCGCATACTTGTAATCGGTTACCGACTCGTTCCCCGCGGCTCCGCGGTCGATCTCGGCCTTGCGCGTGAGGCCGTAGTGGAAGCCCGTCATGGTGAGCCCCACGATGAGGTTATTGGGTTTCCAGAGGCCCATCGGCCCCGAGCCCTTTTCCTCGTCCTCTTTCTCCTTTTTTGCCTTTCCCGAGAGGCGCTCGCTCATGTCCTTGCCCTCGTAACCGCCCAGGATGGGGTAGTTGAGGGTCAGGCTTCCGTAGGCGCGCACCAGGGTCATGGGGACGGTTTCCTTTGCGCCCGAGCCCGCGTTCACGGTGTTGATCTTGAAATCGTTCACCCAGTTGAGCTTGCCGTACCAGTCGAAGTAGAGCTCCTTCTCCTGGATTTTGTCCCACCGTTCAAAGAACAGGTCCTGCACCGTCTCGCTGCGGGCCACCGCGTTATGCAGCGTGGAGGCCTCGTAGGCGACGGGGAACGCCGGCACCGGGGCGAGCAGGAGCGCAATGCCCGCCAGGGCGGTGAAAAGCACAAATCGTTTCATGCAAATCCCCCTTAGAGAGTGACGTTAGTTATTGATCGATATTGCCGCTGATAGTTCCGCGCGGACCGGACAGGCGCGCGGCGAGACTGAATCCAAAGTGATAGTATAAATCATACCAGGAAAACGGCGAAAGTCAATAAAAATCGAGGTTCGTCCGGAAGGGTAGAGACGCGATTAATCGCGTCTCTACCCTTCCGGACGGCAAAATTTTTATCGGAGTCCGATAAAATATATTTGATTTCGATGCCTTTCCGTGTTCCGATACGACACCAATCCAGCGGACAGGTGGCGCCATGAAGGTACTCATCGTCGAGGAAGACCAGTTTCTGCAGAACGCGCTCAGGAAGCTCTTCACCAAGCAGGGCTTCGAGGTTCTGATACGCGCGCAGGGGGACGATGCCCTGCGCACCATCGCCGAAGAAAGGATACGCATCGTGGTGACCGACTGGGTGCTCCCCGGGCCGGGAATGGACGGACTCGCCCTGTGCCGGCGCGTGCGGAAGCTCAGGCTGCCGCGCTACGTCTACATGATCGTCATCACCTCGAAGACGCGCAAGAAGGACATCGTCGAGGCGTTGGACGCCGGCGCCGACGACTACATCACGAAGCCGTTCGAGGAAGAAGAGCTCGCAGCCCGCGTGCGCGCGGGAATCCGCATTATCGAGCTCGAGAACAAGCTCATCAACAACCAGAAAAAGCTCATGAAGCTCGCGAAGGAGGATCCGCTCACCAGGATACTGAATCGCCGCGCCCTCTTCGACGAGATCCTCCGCGAGATAAGCCGCTCCTCGCGCGAGAATTCGCCCTTCGCGACCGTCCTCGTGGACGCCGACGACTTCAAGGCCATCAACGAAGCCCACGGCCAGCTCGCCGGCGACCTGGCGCTGGTCGAGTTCGCGAAGCGCATCAAGGACAGCTGCCGCGAATACGACCTGATCGGCCGCTACGGGGGCGAGGAATTCCTCATATTCCTTCCTAAAACGGACCGGGAGGGCTCGCGTGTCGTCGCCGAGCGCATTCGCGAGGCGATCAATGCGGAAAAGATGATATTCGGCGACGCGTCCATCAGTCTCACCGCGAGCGTGGGGTTGTGTCCCTACTCGTTCTCGGGCGAGGGCCGCGGAAAGATCGCGAACGAGCAGCTCATGGATGAGCTCATCAAGAAGACCGACTACGCGCTTTACCTCGCGAAACAGCAGGGCAAAAACCGCGTTATCATGTTCGAGCCCCGGATGGAGCGCGAGCTGGATCGCTAAAAAAACCAGCCGGACGGCCGATTTATACGCCGCGCCCCGCAAAAATTCTTTACAAAAAACAAACCCCGATTATGGTGATATGGAATTTCGCCTCCGCCGGATGCGTGTTCGCGTCCGCGGACCGTACTAATATGGATTGCAACCGGAGGTCTGGAGAATGCTCAAAGAGTATAAAACGAAGGACATACGCAATGTGGCCATAATCGGCCACGGCAGTACCGGCAAATCGACGCTCTTCGACGCGATGCTGCTTATTGGCGGAAAAATCGACAAGATTGGAAGCCCCAAGGACGGAACGCTCACCTCCGACTACGACGACGAGGAAAAAAACAGGCAGATGTCCATCCGCAGCGCCCTGGGATTCGTCGAGATGGACGACGTGAAGATCAATATCATTGACACACCCGGCATGTCCGATTTCATAGGCGAGGCGCGGGCCGCCCTCCAGGCCGCCGAGGCCGCGATCCTGGTGGTGGATGCGGTGGACGGCGTGCAAATCGAAACCGAAAAGGTATGGCGGTACCTGAACGAAATGAAGATTCCGCGCATTATCTTCATCAACCGCATGGACAAGGAGCGCGCGAGCTTCGAGAAGGTGATCGGGAACCTGAGCACCGACCTCAACGCAAAGGTCGCCCCCCTGTGCCTTCCCATCGGGGAGGCCGAAAACCTCAAGGGCATAATCGACCTCATCGCCATGAAGGCGATGATACCAAAACCGGACGGCAAAACGATCGCCGTCACCGACATCCCCGCCGAATTCAAGGAAAATGCCGAACTGCAGCAGACCGTGCTTGTCGAACAGGCCGCGGAGGGCGAGGACGCCCTCATCGAGAAATTCCTCGATGGTCAGACCCTTACGGTCGACGAGATTCGCCGCGGGCTCAAGACCATGCTCAGCGAGGCGAAGCTCCATCCCGTGATCTGCGGCTCTCCCCAGAAGCTCGTGGGCATCAAGAACCTGCTTAATGTGATCAGGGATTTCGTTCCCGCCCCGAAGGAAGGCACCGAGTTCAAAGGCCACGCCATGGGCGACGTGAAAACGGCGAAATCCGTGGTCATGAAGCCGGACCAGCCGGTCTCCGCGATCGTGTGGAAAACGTATATCGACCAGTACGCGGGCCGTTTCAACTATTTCAAGGTCATCTCCGGGGAGCTCCTTCCCGATACCGAGCTGCTGAACGCGCACAGGAACTCGCGCGAGCGCATCGGCAAACTCTACTCGATGATCGGGAGCAAGCAGGTCGACATGCCCAAGATCACCTGCGGCGATATCGGCGTCGCGGTCAAGCTGGAACGGACGAACACGCTTGACACCCTGTGCGATCCCAAGACCCAGGTCGAGCTTGACATCATCACCCTTCCGCATCCCGTGTTCCCGTATGCGATCGAGGCGGGAAAGAAGGGCGACGAGGACAAGATAGGTCAGATACTCCAGAAGATCACCGACGAGAACCCGACCATCACCTACCAGTTCAACCCGGAAACACATCAAACGGTCCTGTCCGGGATGGGCGAGATGCAGCTCGATATCATCCTGAAAACGCTCCGTGAAAAGAACAAACTCGAAGTGCTCACCGAGGAGCCGCGGGTCGCCTACCGCGAAACCATTACGAGGAAAGCAGAGGCACAGTACAAGCATAAGAAACAAACCGGCGGCCACGGGCAGTACGGCGACGTGAGCATCCGCGTGGAGCCGCTTCCGCGCGGGGGCGGGTTCGAGTTCCTGAACTCGATCGTGGGCGGCGTCATTCCCAAGCAATATATACCCGGCTGCGAAAAGGGTTTCAAAGAAGGCATGGAGGAAGGGGTGCTGGGACGCTTCCCCGTGGTCGACGTGCGCGTGGACTTGTTCTTTGGATCGTACCACGACGTGGACTCGTCCGAAATGTCGTTCAAGATCGCGGCCCGCAGCGCTCTGAAGAAGGCGATGGAATCGGCGGGGCCCATTCTCCTTGAGCCCGTCATGGAGGTGGACGTGTTCGTGGACAAGGATTTCATGGGCGATATCCTGAACGACATCAACGGCAGAAGGGGACGTGTCCTGGGCATGGGCACCAAGGACGAGAGCGACGCGGGCGTGTCGGTTGTCAAGGCCCAGGTGCCGCTGGCGGAGATGCTGCGCTACTCGATCGACTTGCGCGCCATGACATCCGGCAAGGCCACCTTCGAGATGCGCTTTTCCCATTACGATCCCATCTCGGGCAAGATAGCCGAGAAGGTGGTCGAGGAGCGCAAGAAGATGCTCGAGGAAGAAGCGAACAAGTAATCGTAAAGCAGGGCATTCGCAAAGGGGCCGCCCGGGGGGCGGCCCCTTTGTTTTGTGCGCTTGAAAATTCGCGCCCCGGCGAAAAAACCGGCTTGAGCCGGCGGGGCGGCGGGGTATACTAGCACCCGATCGTAAGAAGCGGGGAGGGAGAGCGAACCATGCACATCGTGTTATTCGAAGACGGGAACCACGACAATTTTTATCCGCTCAGCCTTACGCGGCCGATATGGGAGCTCCGCGCCGGCTGTTTTTCCCTGCGCGAGCGCTGGGACGCGTGTATCGCGGGGAACGCTCCCGGCTCCGAAACCTGGTATTATACCAGGGAAGAGCTCGTCCCGCTTGCAAGGGAATTGCTGCCCTCCTGCCGCATCAACGAGCCCTCAATCATCGCGTCGCGGGAATCGGTGCTGTTTCTCAATTGCGCGCTCATACCCGACCCCTGGGTATTTTCGATCCCCGAAAACACGATCGTAAAAAGCAACGGCGCCGTTCTCGCGGCCAACGTCGTTCCGGCAGGGCTGGGGGCCGATACGCCTGTCCTCGGCCGGCGTCTGCTGAACGCGAAGGGATGCGTCGAAGCGGCGAATCCCCGGCTTAAACTTATCGACTATATCTGGACGCTCGTGGACGAGAATCCCGCGCTCATCACGCGAGACGCGGCGCAGGTCCGGGGGTCGGGACTGTATCGCGCCCCGGTCCCCCCGGGTGTAACAATCACGGGCGATCCCGGTCAAATCTACATAGCTGAGGGGGTCCAAATCGACCCGATGACGTTCATCGATGCGGGTTCCGGTCCAGTGATCATCGGGGCTGGAACCAGGATTCATGCGTTCACCCGTATCGAGGGTCCCTGCAGCATCGGGCGTGATTGCGTGATACTCGGCGCCAGGCTGCGCGGGGGGACCACGATCGGGGACGCCTGCCGGGTCGGGGGTGAAGTGGAGCAGTGCATTATGCATGCTCGATGCAACAAGTACCATGACGGATTCCTGGGGCATTCCTACGTGGGAGAATGGGTCAATTTGGGCGCGCTCACCACGAACAGCGATCTCAAGAACAGCTATTCCACCGTGAAGGTCAATCTCCAGGGAAGGCGCATCCAGACCGAGAAACTGAAGGTGGGCTGCTTTATAGGCGATTTCACGCGGACGAGCATCGGCACCCTTATAAACACCGGGAGCTCGATCGGCGTGGGGTGCATGCTGGTGCACGCCGGGTACATGGCGCCGCGCTACGTACCCTCGTTCGCCTGGTTCATGAACAACCAGCTCTCGGAGGGCGAGCCCCTCCAGACCACGCTGAATACCTGTGGCGTGATCATGGGGCGCAGGGGTGCGGTCCTGAGCCGGGCGCATAGCGGGGTGCTCGAACGGCTCTACGGCGTATGCGAGGAATCGAGGAAATCGGAAGTGAGGAAATGGAGAGACCGGTCGAAATAAAATTCACGCTCGTCGTCCTGGTGTCGATGTGCCTGCACGCGATGGGAATCCTCGCGGTCGTTCTCCCGGACTATCACCAGAGGCTCGACGAGCTGGCGAAACACCACGCGGCGAGCCAGCTCTTTGGCGGGCGCCAGATCATCGCCAACATAAACGAGGACGAGCAGCAGGTCGTGAACGATACCACGATGCTTGGCGAGAAGGATTCTTCGGCAAAGGGATACATGAGCCTTAACCAGGGAGACACCTGGCTCAACAATTCAAGGGACTTCGTCCTCCAGCGCGGCAGGGGTAAATCGGGCACGATGGGCAGGGCGTCCTCGCAGGACCTTTCCGAGGCCCTCACCGGCGAAGACAGCGAGGTTCAGATATCGATTGCCCCGGTAACGCGGGGCGGGGTGCTGGGTGACGAGGGCTCGACCGATCTCACGCGCGTTCCCGACAAGCTGGGCTACTCCCGCGACAACGCGCTCTTCTTCACCAACAGCGGCAGTTTCTCGTTCAATACGAAGAAGTACCCCCATTTCAGGTACTTCAAGGCAATGATGGACAGGATCGGTTCGAACTGGTTCCCGCCCATGCTCGCCAATTCCGTGATCAGCGGGTTTGACCCGATAACGGGCACCTACACGCCGGGGCGGCTGCGCATCATGGCGATACCCAACCAGGAGGTGCGCCTCTTTTTCGTGCTGAACCGCGCCGGGGAGGTTCAGCACGTCCAGATCGTGGACTCCCTGGGAACCGCCTCGCTTGATTCCTCCTGCCTGGATTCCGTCACCATCTCGAAAGAATTCGGTCCCATCCCCGAGGACATCAAGGGGGAAAGGATCGTCATCCCCTGCGTGTTCCTTTACATTATCAACTGATAGCGTATCAGCCCACCTCGTCTATGACTTTCTCAAGCGTGATGTCGCCGAGCGTTTCGTTGCGCTGAGTTTTAAGCGTCTTGAATACGTCGCTGAAATAGCGCTTAAGGGAATCGGTGCCGTGCGCCGGGAGCGCCAGGTCGCTGCTCTGGATGATGTCCATCACGGCGGAAAGCCTGATATTGCCGGACGACGTCGACGGGATGAGACCCCCGTCTCCCGTCTCAATGATGAGCTTTTCCTTCTTGAAGATCGCGTTGAAGTGATCGATATCGTCCGCCTGGTTCGCCGTCGCCTTCAACAGGTCCTTGAAATAGGTTGGGCCCTTGCCTTTTTCAAAATTACGGTAAATAGTATAAAGGATCGCGATGCCGTAATAGACGGCCGTTTCCTTGTTTTCCTTGAACGCCCGTCTCAGGTTCTGGTAAGAAAAGGGATGCATGAGCGTATAGGCGATCTGCGCGCCGTACAGGATGATCACGGCCGATGAGTAAACCAGGAGCAGGAATATGGGAATGGCCGCAAGTCCGCCGTACACGGCAACCGTGCCCGTCGCGAAGCTTTTCACGTAGACGATGAATATCAGGATGAAGCCCACCCAGACCGCGCCGGTGAACGAGGCGCCTACCGCAGCCGCCTTGAACGGAATCTTCATGTTGGGAAGCGCGATGTAGGTCAGGAGGAAGAGGAGCCAGATGAAAACGAACGGCGCGAAGAAGTTCAGGAGATAACCCACCACGTTTGAGCCTTTGGATCCATGCCACGTGCTACCCTTATCCACGGACTTGAGCACCATTCCCGCGTCACCCACCGCGATGATACCGCCGTCTCCCGGCACAAACCGCCTGACCGTGGGCGAGGGGAGATTCGAGCGCGTCCATTTCTCGCCCCCGTTATCGGTATAGATAAACATTCCTTTCTCGCCGCCGATATAGCCCGTGGTTTTATTCGCGAAATATACGGCAGTGTAATTCTTTTCCTGGAACTTGAACACGGTCCATTTTTTCCCGCCGTTTTCGGTATTGAGTATCAACCCCTCGTCGCCCACGATCCAGATGTTCTGCTCGGAGAGCATCGAGGCCTGGTTGAGGCTTACCGGGCGTTTCTTGCGTTTCGCCTCGTTCAGGTAATCGAGCGCCCAGGTCTTTCCCCCGTCGGTGGTTATGATCAGGGCCCCGCGATCGGCGGTGATTATCCCGGTAGTGTTATAAAAGCTTATGGAGTTCAGGTTTGAGTTGAACCCGCCGAATTCCTGGATGGTCCATTTTTTCCCGCCGTCCTCCGTTTTCAGGAGGTAGCCGTCCTCGGCGGCGATGAAGCCGCGCATCGCGTCCAGCATGTGGATATCCCTGAAATTAAATCCGCCCCATTTCTCCGGGAGCCATGTGTTGCCGCGATCATACGAGGTGAAGATGACGCCGCCTTTTCCGACGACCCACCCGCGGTTGTTGACAAACTGGATGTCGGTGAGTTCGTGTTTACGAAGCTCCATCTCCTCCAGCCGGAATTCCTGTTCCTTGAATGTCTTCGTCGCGGGATCGAAATCGAATACGCGCTGGTTGTCCATGTCGAAGCGGTCCGGCTTGACGGGCTGGAGGCTGAGGGCGCCCAGGGCCGTGTTCTGGATGCTCAATTTCTGCCCGGTCACCCACAGGCGGCCGTCGGGCGCGATGGTTGCCGCATTGTAATTGGGCGCGGAGAAGAACGCGGATACCTGCGTGGCGGCCGTGGTCCCGGCTATGAGCATGAGCGGGCCCAGGGTGAGCGCGGCCCAGTAATAGATGATCTTGAGAAACACGGGCCGCTGGCGCTCCACCTGCCAGATGCTGTTGAGCGAGCTCTCGAGTGAGCGCAGCACGGCGGTCGCGGTGAAGACCATGACCACGGCGCCGATGCCCCCTATCTGCGCGGCGTTGTCGATGAGGGAGGATATCGATTCTATGATGGTGTCGATATTGAGCTTGATGTTGTGCTCGGTCATGTACTGGGTCATCATGCGGAAGAGGTCTTCCTTTTTCGCGCCGGCGCCCGCGAATATGGAATAAAAGGTGAGTCCCACGGTGAGCGTGGGGATCAGGGAGACCACCGTCGTGTACGCAATCGCCGAGGCCTTGGTGAGACAGTCGTCCAGCATGAACTTGCGCGTCGAGACAATGAAAATCTTGATCACATTCAGTATTTTTCCCGTGATCTTGTTGTAGGTTTTTTCACCCAGGTATACGTCGTTCAGGAACGACATAAGCTTTGCCTTGAGGACGGACAGCCGGGATTGTTTTTCTTCCGCCCGTTTTTTGTCATGTGCCGCGGGGGCCGGGATTTTTTCACTCATGGCTGCGCTCCTTGGATGAATTGTTTTACGAATGTTGGGGTCCCCTCATGCTTATCCCATCGCGCGGTCAGGGTCAAACAAAAAAGCCGCACCGCCATCCATATTTAAGTGGTTGACATAAATTTCGGGATGATATATGTCAGATACAAACCCAGACAGGTGCTGAGCAGGCATGGATATTCAATTATCCTGTGCGCCGCCCATGCGTTTCCCGGCGGTGGATACATGGTAACAGGGTCTCATGCGGTCTACGTACTCATGGTCGGGGGAGTAAAAATACAGGAGGGTTTTATATTATGAGAAAGTCTTTGATCGCTCTGACGATATTCTGCGCCATTGCGTGCGCGGTCAGCGCATATGCGTTAGGCGTAGGCGACGCCGTATGGAACATCCAGCTGCGCGACTCGGCCGATAATCCCGCCGTCATTCCGGATCTCGGCTCCAAGGTGGTCATGATCACCTACGCGGACAGCACCGCCGCCGATGCGAACGATGCGCTTTCTACCGCGGTTAAAGGTAAGAGCTATTCCGAATCCGTATTCCGCGGACAGGGCGTCGCGAATCTCGCCGATTCAAAATGGATCCCCAATTCCGCCATTCGCGCGATGGTGCGGAAGAAGGAGGCCCAGTTCAATACTACGATCCTCACCGACGCCGACCGTTCACTCCCGACCCAGTGGGGACTCGGTAACGTCGATGACATGTCAATCGTCATTCTCATCGGGAAGGACTTGAAGGTCAAGTTCATCAACTACGGAACAGTATACAATGTTGACGAGGTTCTGGCTCTTATCGATCAGGAAATCGCGAAGTAACATTATTGATAGTATAAAAACAGGGCGCGGGAACCCCCCGCGCCCTTCTTAATTTTAATTGACAATTCATGCGGGTCCAATAGGCTTGTACAAACTTTAAAAAAAGGATGTGAGACAGGCAATGCCGGCACCGATAGAAGTCGATGTCAATGGGGATATCGAGAAGGCCTTCAAGAACTTGAAGAAGAAAATGGCCTTCGAGGGCATCTTCAAAGAGCTCAAGCGCAGGCGCTATTACGAGAAGCCCAGCGAAGAGAAAAAGCGCAAGCGTGAAGAGGCAGAGCGCAGGCGGATCAAGAAGATCAGGCGTTTTGCGGCCCAGAGCAAGGGCAGGCGCTTCGTGGCAGTCAAGGTCGTCGCGAAGGACCACGCTGAAGAAGAGCGCAGCTAGATTTGAACCGTCGCTGATACACCTAAAAAAATCCGGTACTGCCGGATTTTTTTATTTTACAGTACCCCCCGCCGTGCAGAGAATCTCCCCGGGGTGCCCGCATCCCCAGTCAAAAATCGAGGTATACACTCGTGACCACGCCCGACATTCGGCCGCTTGCAGAGCGATGCCGGCCCCTCACGCTCCCCGGCTTCGCGGGGCAGGCCCACCTCCTGGGACCGGGACGCATCGTGAGCACCCTGATCGAGCGCGCGTCGCCGTTCTCCATGATCCTCTGGGGCGAGCCAGGGTGCGGGAAGACAACGCTCGCGCGCCTCATCGCGGAGCATTGCGGCATGGAGTCGTATTTCCTGAGCGCGGTCTCCTCGGGGGTGCCCGAGGTGCGCAAGGTGATCGAGAAGGGCAAGGAGAATCGCGCGCGGGGCGTGAAGACGCTTCTCTTCCTGGACGAAATTCACCGCTTCAACAAGGCGCAGCAGGACGCGGTGCTGGGCGCTGTGGAGGGCGGGGACATCGTGCTTATCGGCGCCACGACGGAGAATCCCTCGTTCCAGGTGATCGCGCCCCTGCTCTCCCGGACCCGGGTGCTGCGGATGAAGCCCCTTGCGCCCGGGGATTTATCGGTCATACTCGAGAACGCCCTGGCCGGTGATAAGGCGCTCATCGACGCGGGGGTTCGCATAGACGACGATCTGAAGAAGAGGCTGGTGGCCCTGGCACAAGGGGACGCACGGCGGATGCTGAACGTGCTCGAGCAGTCGGCGATGCTCTCGTTGGACGGGGTCATCACCCGCGAAATATTGGATGAGGCGGTCCGCGACAGCGTGGTCTACTACGATCGCGCCGGGGACCGGCATTATGACACTATATCCGCCTTCATCAAGTCCATGAGGGGCTCTGACCCCAACGCCGCGGTCTACTACCTGGCGCGCATGATTGAGGCGGGGGAGGACGCCGTCTTCCTCGCGCGGCGCATGGTGATATTCGCCTCCGAGGACGTGGCGAACGCCTCTCCCCAGGCGCTGTCGATCGCGACCTCGGCTATGGTGGCCGTGCAGAATATCGGCATGCCGGAGGCCGCGATCATACTCTCGCACTGCGCCACCTTCCTCGCGTCGTGCCCCAAGAGCAACGCGTCGTACATGGCCCTCACGGCCGCGCGCGAACAGGCGAAAGACCATTCGGTTCCGATACCGCTGCATCTCCGGAACGCGCCCACTGGCCTCATGAAGGACCTGGGCTACGCGAAGGGCTACCGGTACCCGCATGACTTCGCGGGACATTTCGTGAAAGAAAGCTACCTGCCGCAGGGACTGGAAGACAAGGTCTACTACAAGCCTTCCATGGAAGGAAGTGAAAAGGCCATCCGCGAAAGGCTCGAGCGCCTGTGGCCGGAGAAGTACAAAAAAGAGAAGTGAAAAGACTTGCACGAAAACACCCCCGCGTCAAAGCTTAATACGGAAGGGTAGGGAATGGGAAGCCCCCGCACCCCCGGAGGGGGCAAAGAGAGAAATGGAGAGAATTGTTAAGAGCGTAAAAACAGGGTCTTCATCTCCCTTGAGGGGCGCCGGCGGATAAACGCTTAATGTGAATAATCAATAATCAATTCAGGAGAGACGAATGACCGATCGCGAGAGACTGTTCGAAATACTTTATACGAAATCATTCATGTACCGGGAGGTACCGCCCTTCAAGCTCGTATCCGGGCGCGAGAGCTTTTATTATTTCGACTGCAAGGCGACGACGCTGGACCCGGAGGGATGCACCCTCACGGGGAAACTCATGTTCCAGGCGGTGAAGGACCTGGGCTGCCAGGCCTGCGGCGGCCTCACCCTGGGCGCCGACCCGATCGCGCTAGCGGCAAGCCTGGAGGCGTTCCGCAACGGCGCGATCATTAAACCGCTCATCGTGCGCAAGGAGCCCAAGAAGCACGGCACGCAAAAATGGATCGAGGGCGTGCTGGAGGGTGTGAAAGACGTGGTGGTGATCGACGACGTGATCACGACGGGCGGCTCCACGATCACGGCGATCGAACGTATGCGCGAATCCGGCCTGAACGTGATCAGGGCTGCGGTGGTGGTCGACCGTGAGGAAGGCGGCCGCGAAGCGATCGAGGCGACGGGCGTGCAGGTGATAGCGCTTTTCAGCCGGGCGGATTTTGATAAGAGGAGAAAGGCGTAAGGAGTTTTGGGGGCCGATACGCATTCAAGTAGAGCCGTCCCGGTGGGACGGCTCTACTTGCGAGAAGGGGATTTTATCCGACTGAGAACTCGGAGTTAGAAATTATACTGAATCCCTACGCCCAGCTTCCACATGTTTGTGTCTGTCGACGCGATGTCGTGGATTACGTAACGCGCTTCGAGTATAAGGGTAAAGGGACCCGCTATCGCGAATTCGCACCCGGCAAATCCTTCGATGCCCGCATCGGAATCGGATTCATGCGAGGTCTTGAAATCATACAGGTTCAGAGCGGGACCGAATCCAAGGAATGGGCTGATCGCAGTCTGTCCCAGGAAGTGCCAGTACCAGTCGATATGAATGCCCCACACGTCGGCTTCGAAGGTGTCATTGGGTCCCTTGAGTGTCAGGTAATCCAGGCCCGGTTTGAATTTCAGGCTGTTGAAAAGAAAATTTCCAGCGTCGAAAAATACGCCAAAAAATGGGGTATCATCGATCTCGGCATCCGCATAATCGCCACCCATAACGGCGTATCCGCCCTTGATTCCGATTCCGCGCGCGTAAGAGGTGTCCGCGGCCAGGAACAGCAGGCCGAGCACGGCAAGCATCACTACCAGTTTTTTCATGTTTCCTCCATATTTGATTCAAAATATGCGGGTCCAAATACCCGTTAATTCTGCCCGAAACGCACGATACCCCGCACAAAAACGAGGCGAGACGGTCACGTCGCGCAAAATCACGCATAATATACCGATTATGTCTCGGGCCGTCAAGGAAAATCCATGCGGACCTACCGGCGGTTTTTAAGCGCCCGATCAATCACGCGGCGCGACTTCTCGTACAGGGGCTGCGCGTTCTCGCTGAGAGCGCGGTCGATGTGCCGGAGCGCGAGCGGGTAGTCGCCCGCCTTGAAGGCGTATTTTGCCATGAGGTGGTGGAGCTTATGGAACTCCGGATCGATCTTCGATGCCTTGTTCAATATCTGACCCGCTTTCGTGAAGTCTTTTTTCCTGGCGTACACCTCCGCGAGCACGATATACGAATACATGAAGCGGGGATTGAGCTCTATCGCCTTTTTCAGATGCAGCTCCGCCTTCTCGTAGTCCTTTCTTCGCAGCCACTCCTCGCCCATTTCGAAGTTGTTCTCGGACTCGAGATAGACATAATGCTTCATTTGAACGCCTGTTCCGGGTCGGCGTAGATGACGGCCTGCGACGCGTTGGAGAACACGGAGGTGAACAGCTCGAAATCCTCGCCACTGAGCGCCGAGAAGCGGATGCGGTACACCGCGGCGTCGAGCCTCTTGATGGGATAGGCCTCGTCGGAGCATATCTCGACGTCCTGTTTCGGCTTGAAATTGATATCGTAATTTCTTCCCAGTTCCGAAAACATGAATTGCTGGCCCGGAACCGCGAGTTTCCTGATGTCGATGGCCTTTTCGACGATGAAGAACATGGGAAGGGCCTTCTCCTGCAAAAAAATGTTTTCCTGGCCGGCCTTCTGGGCGCTCATGCTCACGCGGATGCATTCCTCGGTGCGAAGGAGCTTGAAATAGACCGCGTAGGTGGCCTCCCGCTCAATCCGGTCGGCGGTTTCCGTCTGCTTGTTTGGCCCCCCCGTGTAGGTGTCGGTGAACCTGTATATCCTGGCCTTCCCGGTGCTGGCGCACCCGGCCAGCCAGCCGGCGGCAAGGACGATCGTGAGCGCCAGGATGAGCGTCTGGGGAATTTCCGTGATGCGTGATCGTGTTTCCAATGTATCGGCCTGCCTGGATTTCGGGGCCGCGAAACAGGGCGGCCGTTCATATGAAAGTATACAGGGCCCCGTGAAAACGGTCAACCATTTGTGGTATTTGGAAAGTAACGCGCCGATACGAATGCTCCAGCTTGTCAAGGTATCGGAAAGGGTGACGCGAACGGTACCACATGACATGTGCCGTTATAGCTGCACGCGAAATAGATTGACAATGGCATCATAAGCATGAAACTCAGAGGCGCACTACACTGCCGCGCAGGGCGTTCCGGTCATTGGGCAATGGGATCGAGGCAATAGAAGGACAATGGGGTACAGGGCGTATCGGTATCGCGTCATCATGGCGCTTGGCAGGCTGCTTCGCCCGTTCGAGCGGTGGCGCGTGTTTTCGCGGCGCGATTCCTCGCGTACCACTTCCGGTCATATGGTTCCGATACACGCGACGGTGGTATCGGGCCCCCATGTCGTGCTGCCGCTCGCGATACTCGAACCGCTCATTCGCGGGGCTTCCCGCGTCGCTGTCATGCGCGAGTGCCTGTGCCGCCGCGGGGAGGGGTGTCGCACACACCCGGTAACGCTGGGCTGCCTGCTCCTGGGGGACGCCGTGGGCGGGCTCGACCCGGGGCTGGGCCTCGAGGTGACGGCGGACCGGGCGGTGCGCCATGCGGCAGACGCGATCGCGTCCGGGCTTTTCCCGCTTGTGGTGCACAACAGCTTCGACGCCTGGATGTGGGGCGTCGACTACCGGCGCATGTTGAACGTGTGCTTCTGCTGCGAGTGCTGCTGCACCGTCCGGCGGATCGTGCGGGAGCGCCTCTCACCGGGATTCACCGAGAATACCTTCAGGCTTCCCGGCGTATCGGTTGTGGTGCTCGATTCGTGCACGGGCTGCGGCGCGTGCGTGGACGCGTGCATGGCCCGCGCGATCTCGCGGGAAGGGGTCAGAGCCCTCATCGACGGGGCGCTGTGCAAGGGGTGCGGCCGCTGTGCGGCGCTCTGCCCGGAGCACGCCATAGAGGTCCGGGTATCGGCGCCGGGGGAGATTTCCGCGGAGCTTATGCGGATTTACGGCAAAAGGACAAGGGTGGGGTTCTGATATTACCGAAAGCGATATCGGCGCCCGCGCCCGGAGAACACCGCCCGGCACAGCGGCAAAAAACACGGGGCCGGGTAAAATTCTACTTGCCTAATGGGCGCTCCCGCCTTATTGAAGCACATAATCTTATTTCGAAACAGACGCTCACGCGGGACGGCAATCGCGTCCCGTGACCGGCGCATCCCCTCTTCAGGGCCGAATCGACTCCTGAAATAAGAAACACGGAAAAAAACGAACGCACCTGACTGAACATGTTTCTCAAGTCCATGGAAATATTCGGGTTCAAATCCTTCGCGGAACGGACCCCCGTCGTATTCGAACCCGGGATCACTGCGATCGTGGGCCCGAACGGCTGCGGCAAGTCGAACGTCGTCGATTCAATAAAATGGGTGCTCGGGGAGAAACAGGCGCGCAACATCCGGGGCGAGAAGATGGAGGACATCATTTTCTCGGGCACCGATTCGCGCAAACCGCTGTCGCTGGCCGAGGTGAGCATCACGATCGACAACGCCAACCGCGTGCTCGCGCTCGATTCCGAGGAGGTCACCGTCACCAGGCGCGTCTTTCGCGACGGCGAATCCGAATACCTGATCAACAAGTCGCCCGTGCGCCTCAAGGACATCGAGGAGCTTTTCATGGATACGGGGATCGGGAAATCCGCCTACTCCGTGATGGAGCAGGGACGCATGGACCTGATACTCTCGACGCGCGCGGAGGACCGACGCTACATCTTCGAAGAGGCGGCGGGCATTTCGCGCTTTAAATTCCAGAAACGGGAAAGCCTGCGCAAGCTCGAGGAGACGAGCACCAACCTGGAGCGCATCAACGATATCGTGCGTGAGATCGAGCGGGAAAAAGACCTCAAGGCCAAACAGGCCGAGAAGACGAAGGTCTACCTGGGACTCACCGGCGAGCTCAAGGAATACGATATTCGGCTCAATTTCCTGAAATACGCGGAGCTCGTGCGCCGCAGGAAAAAGATCGAGGCGGACCTGGCGGGTCTCAAGAGGGAACGCGAGGCGCTCACCGCGAAGGTGAGCGTGGTGAGCGCGGAGAACGAGAAGGACGAGAAGTACCGCAACGACATACAGCTCGAGATGTTCGAACTCGACAAGAAGCTCCATGCCTACAGCATCAAGGTCGAGGACATCGACGCGCGCAGTGGGAAGAACCGCTCGCTCATCGAGGAGACCATGAAGAGGCGCGCGGCGGTGGAGAAAAACATCGCCGAGCGCGGCGAGAGCCTGGCGCGCCTCGCGGACGAGCGCGTCAAGACCGAGCAGGCCGGAGTGGATATCCGCCGAAAGATCAAGGAAGATCGCGACCGCCTCGAGAGCATCTACGAGATGCGCAAGAAGAAGATCCAGTCGATCCACACGTCGCGCGACAGGATCGAGCTGAACCGCCGGCGGATAAAGGAAAACGAGGAGACACTCAAGTCGCTGCGCGAGAGCCTTGAACGCGTCATAAAAAAGCTCGTCGACGCGATCGAGAAGCGAAAGGCGGAGCTCGCGGGTTCGGAGGAAGAGCGCCAGCGCGTGCGCGCGCGAATAGGCGAGGAGATCAGGATGATCGAGGACGCGCTGCGGGGAGGCCTGCAGAACCTTGAGCTGGGCCTTACCGACGAGGCGCGGGCGTCCCTGCGGGGCATAGACCTGGAAACGCTCAAGGGC
The DNA here is from genome assembly GCA_004297825.1 of Spirochaetota bacterium. Taxonomy (NCBI): domain Bacteria; kingdom Pseudomonadati; phylum Spirochaetota; species Spirochaetota bacterium. The sequence goes on along the minus strand of SCSX01000067.1, from coordinate 7,179 downwards.
GACATCGCGCTTTTCGAAAGCTTCGAGGACGGGTTCCGCTCCATCCTGTTCGATAAGACCGGCATCCACGCCGAAAAGGAACAGCTTGACGGCAGTATCGCGGGCACGATGTCGTCGAACGAGTCGTTGAACGCCGAGATCGCGTCCCTCGAGGAGTTCATCAGAAACGAGCAGGCCGAGGTCGAGAACATCAACGGCATGATCATGAAGCTCGAAAAGGACCTCTCCGGGAACGAAAAGGAGAACGACTGGATCGAGAAGCATTTGAAATCGCTCGCGCACCAGATTGGCGACGTCCAGGCGCAGATAGACGCCCACCGCCAGGATCTCACCAGGTCGGAGGAAGCCATCCAGGCGCTCCAGGGTGAAATACGCGAGATGGAGGATCGCCTGGTCGAGTTCGGCGAGCGGAGCGAGACGCTCAGGAAAAAGATTGCCGAATGCAACGAGCGGCGCGGCGAGATCGAGCGGCAGATAATGAACCGGAAGGACGTATCGCGCAAGGATTCCGAGAGTCTGGCAAAGATGAACGACCGTATCGGCGAGATGGACAAGGGGCTGGTCGAGCTTATTTTCCGGATGAACGGCATAGAGGAATACGTGTGGACCGAGTACGAGAAAAAGGTCGCCGACATGAAATCGGTCCAGGCCGACGATTCCCAGCTCCCCGATATCCAGAGGAACATCCAGGAGCTGAAAAAAAAGATCCAGGACCTTGGTCCGATAAACAACCTCGCGATCGAGGAATTCAAGGATTTAAAGAAGCGCTTCGACTATTACATAAACCAGCGCAAGGATATCGAGAAGGCGAAAGAGGACATCATTTCCGTCATCCAGGACATCAACAAGACGTCGATGGACATGTTCCTGTCGACCTTCATGGATATACAGAAAAATTTTTCCGAGATATTCAAGCAGCTCTTCGAGGGAGGGACTGCGAGCCTCGAGCTCACCGAACCCGAAAACGTTCTCGAGAGCGGGATCGACATCTTCGTGCGCCCTCCGGGGAAAAAACCCAAGAGTATCAACCTGCTTTCGGGCGGCGAAAGGGCGCTCACCGCGATCGCGTTGCTCTTCGCGACCTACATGGTGAAACCGTCGCCTTTTTGTTTCCTTGACGAGATCGACGCGCCACTGGATGAGGAGAATATCGGGCGATTTTTGAGGATGCTCCAGCAGTTCGCCAAGACCTCGCAGTTCGTCATCGTGACCCACAACAAGAAGACCATGCGGATAGGGGAATCCATCTACGGCGTGACCATGGAGGAGCCGGGCGTTTCCAAGGTGGTATCTCTTCGCATGGAGAAAGCGGAAAAGAAGGCAGTTTGACCCGGTGACGCTCCCGTCCGGGAAGGAGTCTGTCGCGCCTCGTACCCGTGTATCGGCCCCCTGCCCGCCTTTGTATTTATTATGTCTCCTGGAATTATTTATTTGACAAAAACCCGCACGACCCCTAAGATACACGAGAATGGTAAACTGTGCTGACGCGCGCACAACGGAGGGTGTAACATGAAGGTTTCCATTGATGGGATTCTAGGTTCCGCGAGCAAAATATCCAATGATCGCCAGGTCGAAGGGGAAGGTCGCGATCGCAAGAAACGCGGCGAGCTCCGCGGGGATTCCATTGAAATCGGGAACCGCGTCAACAGTCGTCTCGATTCGATCCAGGTGGAGCTTCGCGACCTGCAATCGGCCCTCACCCGGAGCCAGGTGGTAAGGAACGGCATCGATCTCCTGGAAAAGGATCTTGCACGCGGTGGGAACGAGGGCAGGCAAATCCTTGATTCCTCTACCTTCGAAGGGAAAAAGGTCTTAAAGGATTTCGTGGGTGATTCACCGACCGCAGCCATTCTTCAAGAGAAACGGGACCAGGTGCATTCCACGATTCGCGAAGAAATCTCACGCATCACGAGGCTCGAAATCGAAGTTGAAAATATCGTCGCGAGCAACATTGCGGACGGTGGGAAAACTGCTGATGTGCTGAAAAGCGTTTCCATGGCGCTTGAAAAAGCAGGAAACGACGTAAGCGCGCATTCGGCACTCAATGCGGATACGGTGATGAGGTTGATAAAGTAACTGTTCAAGGGATAGGTCCATCGGGTGGTGGGCAGGTTATTCCCTCGAATATTGTATTCGAACCCATCGCCTGTTTTTACAGGCCTTACGGGCTCTGACCCCGTCATAGTAATTGAAATAAATCCCCTCAAATTCCTGAAATTTTCTGATCCGTTCTCCCATTGACCTTCCCAGCCCAGTGAATGCGGCATGGTGCGTGATCTCTACCAGCGTCCTGAATTTGTCATCAAGGTAACAATTGACCGCTCCATACCGATAGCCCCGAGGATCTTTTTCCTTTTTATGCCTAACCGGGTTATAAGCAAGGTACCAAAGCATTCCCAATACCTCGTCGCGCGACCGGTAGTGCTCTTCAACAATCGTATCTTTGAATCTTTCATTCCAGAAGGGGCCTATCCGCTTCGCCGCCCGATTGAAGGACTCCGCGTAGCGTGCCTTGAAATACTGCATGATGCGGGAGATTGTGGCTCCCCCGTGGAGTGTCCTGACTACCAGGTGAAAATGGCTGTCCATGATCTGGTAGAATATCAATTCAAATCGATATTTCCGCTGGGTGCGTCGTAGAGTGAAAATCATCATGTCCTTCGCACTATCTTCTGTGAGAAGGGTTTTCCATTCTATGCACCGGGAATAGACATGATAAGTTGTATTCGGAAGACATCGTCGATGCGGTCTGGGCATTGGGCCTGCTCCATTTTTTGTGCTCCGCTTATCTTTACGAATACAGGCTCGGAAAACGGAACAAAAATGGCTCTGACCCCCGATAAATTTTAAGACTAACGGCTCTGACCCCCATCCCATGGTACGAGCGAGACCGCGCGGTGCCGATGAATAACCTCGGCCACCCTTGGGCGAACGATTTCATTCGCGATACGAAATTCATCTTTTCTACCAAGTTCCCTTCCATAAAGGGACTCCAGTTCGAAGGGTCGTCCGAATTCGATTCGTGTTTTCACGGGAAGGGTGAAGGGCGGCATGACAACGTCAGGTGTACGGTGGTCCCGCGCGATTTCCATGACGATAGGCGAGGCGAGGTCGAACCCGATCATCGCGACAGGAACTATGGGTACTTGATACCGAAGCGCAAGCCTGACAACGCCAGGATAAAAAGGCTTAAGCTTCCCGCGGTTCCACACGGTCCCTGATCCGCCCTCGGGGAAAATGCACACCAGGCCGGGGAAGCGTGCGCCTCCTTTCACCAGCCAGGGATCGATATAATCATACTGTATGCCTCCCCGCAGCCGCAGGGGAATGCCTCCTCCTACAAAGTATCGCCCCCATGTACTTTCAATGAAATGCCATTCGCGGGCGATGAGCACGCTTATTTCCCGCGACGGATGAGCAAAAAACATGATCGCCATTATATCGAGATCGAACCCGCCGCTGTGGTTGGGAACGATGAGCGCGGGCCCCTCGGGGATATTATCGAGCCCCCTTACCTCCAGCCGGTGATAAAGCTTGAAATACCATTTCAGGAACGCCTTTTTTCTCCGGTTATATCGCGCAAACCTGGAATGGTATTCCCGCTCTTCCCGCGCATATGTCAGGTAATTCATAATCATCCCCCGGTCAGTGAAATACCTGATACTGCATGCAACATACGGAATTTGTCAAGCGGTCAGATTCACGGAAATCCAGGCTATTCCAGCAAGGATGATTCTATCACCGGCACGGGGTTCCGATAATTCATTTGCCCCGGATCGAGACGGGCCGGTGCAAACCGAGGCTCCACAATTCGCCAGGAAGGGCTCTGACCCTCTTCCGGGTGCGTATCCCACCTGCGCGATCGCCCATTCCCATCATATAATGCCCCCTTTGGTCGCGTGTGCCGCCGCGAACCATGATGCCATGGAAATTGTCACTTTGCACCGGGGTAAGAATATCCCGGAATAGGGCTCTGACCCCACGGATGCGTATCAGACCGTGCTATTTTTATCAACATGCGGGGGCTGGACGGACGCGACCTGGGCGCCTAATTTCGGCAAGGTGCGTTACATTAAGGCGAAGGGCCTTGAGCGAAATTCGACATGAAAACGTACGTTAAATCGCGGCCCGACAAAAAATAAATTTTTTCGGCAATTTATTTGACAAAAAAATGACCGGCTCCATAGATTTGTCCGAGAATTACGCAGCGACGTGCAGTGTCGAAATTTTTTCGATAAAAAACGACTAAACGGTTGTGCTTCGCGCCGCCTTTCAGCTATAATATAGGGAGACCACGAGTCTCGATTGGAAAGCCGCCGCGTAAGCGAACCGTCGGCAGAGGGCGCACACAGGGAGTATCATACAATCCTTGTGCGGAGCGGTGATATTGTTCCATTCAGGGTGATGCCATGGCAGTTGAATTCGAAAAAGAATACGACGACGAAGTGTACGAAGACGAGTACTACGATGAACACTTCGACGAGGAAGAGCTTGCAGACGAGGAAGATCTCGGGGCGGCCGGCTACGAGGAGGTAGATATCACCCGGGAGACCGGTGATGTCGAGGAGGACGAGGCCGACGAGGGAGACGAGGCCGACGAAGGAGACGAGGCCGACGAGGAAGATCCCACCAAGAAAAAGAAAAAGAAAAACCTTCGCAAAATCGAGGTGAGCTACGCCTGCGAAGACTGCGATTACCGCTGGGAGGACTATATCCTCAAGAAAAAAGACGAGCTCGACGACGGCGAGGATTTCGATGTCGTATGTCCCATGTGCGGTTCGACTACCATCACCCTGATATGAGCCTGGATGTCATCCGGATCAAAGGGGCGAGGGAACACAACCTCAAGAACATCTCCATAGATTTGCCCAGGGAAAGCCTGGTGGTCATCACCGGCCTTTCGGGCTCGGGAAAGAGCTCGCTCGCGTTCGATACGATCTACGCGGAGGGACAGAGACGATACGTCGAGTCGCTCTCGGCGTACGCGCGCCAGTTCCTGGGAATCATGGAAAAGCCCGACGTGGACCTCATAGACGGGCTTTCCCCCGCGATTTCCATCGAGCAGAAGACCACGCACCGCAACCCGCGTTCCACGGTGGGCACGGTCACGGAGATTTACGATTACCTTCGCCTTCTCTTCGCGCGCGTGGGAATCCCGTACTGCCCGCAGTGCGGGAAGCGCATCTCCTCGCAATCGGTCGACCAGATCACGGAATCGATGCTCACGCTCCCGCCCGGATCGAAGATCCAGGTGATGGCCCCGGTCGTGCGCGGGCGCAAGGGGGAACACGGGGACCGTTTCGAGTTCGCGCGCAAGAGCGGCTTCGCGAGGGTTCGCGTGGACGGCCAGCAGCGCTCGCTCGACGAGGAGATCAAGCTAGACAAGAACAAGAAGCACAACATCGAGATCGTTGTCGACCGTATCGTCCTGAAAGACGCGATCCGCTCCAGGCTCGCCGATTCCGTCGAGACCGCGATCGAGCTCGCGGAGGGGCTGGTCGTCGTGGACGTGAACGGCCAGGAGCGCCTCTATTCCACCTCGCTCTCGTGCCCGGATTGCGGAATATCGATCCCCGAGCTTTCGCCGCGGATGTTCTCGTTCAACAGCCCCTACGGCGCCTGCGAAACGTGCAGCGGGCTGGGCTACCTCATGCAGTTTTCGCCCGAGCTCGTCGTGGGCGACCCCGAAAAATCGCTGTACGAGGGGGCCCTGGAGGTATGGGGGAAAACGATAAGCTACTGGTACCGCGAGCAGCTCGAGGCGCTTGAAAAAAATTTCCAGTTCGACGGGTCCCGGCCGTGGAAGGACCTCCCCAAAAAGATAAAGGACGTCATCCTCTTTGGCACCGGGGGGAAGAAGATACGCTACGACATCAAGCGCGAGGACGCGCAGTTCAAGTTCGCCCGGACATTCGAGGGCGTGATCCCCAACCTGGAGCGCCGCTACCGCGAGACGAAGTCCGAGGACATGCGCGAATGGATGGAGCGCTTCATGGAGAACCGCGTGTGCGACGCCTGCGGGGGCATGCGGCTTCGGCCGGAAAGCCTCGCGGTGCGCGTCGCCGGGAAGAACATCCACGAAGTGACGGGCTATTCCATACGCGACGCGCACGGCTTTTTCGGGTCCATCGAGCTCACCGAGACCGAGATGAAGATCGCGACCCAGGTGCTCAAGGAGATCCGCACACGGTTGAATTTTCTGAAAGACGTGGGCATCGACTACCTCACGCTCGACCGCGCCGCCGGGACCCTGTCTGGGGGGGAGGCGCAGCGCATACGACTCGCGACGCAGATAGGCTCGAGCCTCATGGGCGTGCTCTACATCCTGGACGAGCCCAGTATCGGTCTCCACCAGAGGGACAACCGGAAGCTCCTGGATACGCTCAAGTACCTGCGCGACCTGGGCAACACCGTGATCGTGGTCGAGCACGACGAGGAAACCATCCGCGAGGCCGACTACGTCGTCGACCTGGGGCCTGGGGCCGGGTTCGCCGGCGGCTACATAATCGCGAAGGGCACGCCCGACGAGATCGCGCGCAACCCAAAATCGCTCACCGGGAAATATCTCGCGGGAACATTCAGGATCGAGATCCCGCTCCGCAGAAGGGAACCCCGGGGCTTTATAGAGATCACCGGCGCGAAGGAAAACAACCTGCGCGACGTGAACGCCCGCTTCCCGCTGGGGGTGCTCACCTGCGTGACGGGCGTATCGGGCTCCGGAAAATCGACGCTCGTCATCGAGATCCTGTACCGCGCGCTTTCGGCGCTGGTGATGAAATCCAAGGAGCACCCCGGCAAGTTCACGAAAATTTCGGGCGTAGAGCAGATCGACAAGGTCATCGACATCGACCAGTCCCCCATAGGGCGCACGCCCCGCTCGAACCCCGCGACCTACACCGGGGTTTTCACCCCCATCCGCGAGCTTTTCACGGGGCTCCCCGAGTCGAAGGCGCGCGGGTACAAGGCAGGAAGGTTCTCGTTCAATGTCCCGGGAGGGCGCTGCGAGTCCTGCGAGGGCGACGGCATCAAGAAGATCGAGATGCACTTCCTCCCGGACGTGTACGTGACCTGCGAGGTCTGCAAGGGAAGGCGCTATAACCACGAAACGCTCGAGGTCCGGTTCCGCGGGAAGAACATCTACGAGGTGCTCGACATGTCGGCCTCGGAGGCGCTCGAGTT